>NZ_CEXFHW010000013.1:0-40797 GCF_982640115.1 Quisquiliibacterium sp.
TGGCGGAGATATCGGGGTTGCAGCCTATGCCCGCTCGCAGCCCGATGGCTACACCCTGGGCCTGGGCGGCGTGGCCTCGCACGGCATCTCGCCCACGCTCAAGGCCGGCAAGCTGCCCTTCGATGCCGCCCGCGACTTCACCTTCGTGAGCACGCTCTGGGCGCTGCCTAATTTCCTGGTGGCCAATCTGGCCCTGCCCGCGAATACCGTCCCGGAGCTCATCCAGCTGCTCAAGCGCAATCCCGGCAAGTACAACTACGGCTCGGCCGGGCTGGGCACCACGCTGCATCTCGCCGGCGAGATGTTCAAGCTGCTTGCCGGCGTCGAGATGACCCATGTGCCCTATCGGGGCGCGGCCCCCGCCATGACCGATGTCATCGGCGGCGCGGTGCAGATGATCTTCGACAACATTCCCGGCGCGCTGGCGCAGTACAAGGCCGGCAAGGTCAAGGCCTTCGGCGTGACCAGCGCCACGCGCAGTCCGGTGGTGCCCGACATCCCTTCGCTGGCCGAGTTCCTGCCGGGCTTCGATGTGGTCTCCTGGACCACCGTCACCGGGCCGGCCGGTCTGCCCCCGGCCGTGGTCGAGCGCATCTCGCAGTTCACCCGCCAGGCCCTCGAAAGCGCGTCGCTGAAGAAAGACTTCTTCGATCGCGGCGCCACCGCCATCTGGCGCTCGCCGCAGGACACGGCCGCCTATCGGGCGAGCGAGGAGAAGCGCCTGGGCGAGATCATCCGCACGGCCAGGATCACGCTTGATTGAGCGATGAGCCAGCGCCAGGGGTTGATGCAAATCAGGCGTCGATCGTCGCCTTTTTGCATCGGCCTGCCACGGGCCTGGTTTGTCTCGGCGCTCCCTACACCAGGACGATGTCGTACTGCTGCTGCCCGTAGCTGGTCTCCACCTGCAACGAGATCTGCTTGCCGATCGCGTCGCAGAGCGTGGCCAGCGGCGGGGCCTCCTCCTCGAGGAACAGGTCGATCACGGCCTGCGAGGCGAGGATGCGGAACTCCCGCGGATTGAACTGCCGGGACTCGCGCTGGATCTCGCGCAGGATCTCGTAGCAGATCGTGCGCGCGGTCTTGATCTCGCCGCGGCCGGCGCAGGTGGGGCAGGGTTCGCAGAGCAGATGCGCCAGCGATTCGCGGGTGCGCTTGCGGGTCATTTCCACCAGACCCAGCGCGGTGAAGCCGTTCACCGAGGTGCGGGTGCGATCGCGCGCCAGCGCCTTGCGCAGTTCGGCGAGCACCGAGTCGCGGTGGGCGACATCGGTCATGTCGATGAAATCGGCGATGATGATGCCGCCCAGGTTGCGCACCCGCAGCTGGCGCGCAATGGCGTGCGCGGCCTCGAGGTTGGTCTTGAAGATGGTGTCGTCGAAGTTGCGGCTGCCCACATACCCGCCGGTGTTCACATCGATGGTGGTGAGCGCCTCGGTCTGGTCGATGATCAGGTAGCCGCCCGATTTGAGGTCGACCCGCCGCGCCAGGGCCTTCTCGATCTCGGCCTCGATGGCATGCAGGCCGAACAGCGGCCGGTCGCCGCGGTGCGCGCGCAGCCGGCCCACCATGGCCGGTGCATAGGTCTGCGCGAAGGCCTGCAGCGCGACCAGCTCGTCGGGGTTGTCGATGATGATCGCGTGGGTGTTCTCGCCGGCGACATCGCGCAGGATGCGCTGGGTGGCCGAGACTTCCTGGTAGAGCAGCGACGGCGCGGGCTGGCGCCGGCTGCCCTGCAGGATCTCCTGCCAGCGCAGCCGCAGGTAGGCCACGTCGGCGGCCAGCTCGGCCTCGGTGCAGTCTTCGGCCGAGGTGCGGATGATGAAGCCGCCGGCATCGTTGTCGCCCAGGGCGGCCTGCAGGCGGCGGCGCAGGGCCTGGCGCTCGGCCTCGTCGCCGATGCGTTGCGACACGCCGATGTGAGGGTCATGGGGCAGGTAGACCAGCAGCCGTCCGGCGATGCTGATCTGGGTGGACAGCCGCGCGCCCTTGGTCCCGAGCGGATCCTTGATCACCTGCACGAGCAGCGGCTGACCGTCGAAGAGCAGCTTCTCGATCGGCACCGGGGCGTTCTGGCCGGCCTGCGGCGAGCGCGACTGCCAGAGGTCGGCCACATGCAGGAAGGCTGCGCGCTCGAGGCCGATGTCGATGAATGCCGACTGCATGCCGGGCAGCACCCGGGAGACCTTGCCCAGGTAGATGTTGCCGGTGAGCCCGCGCGCGGCGGCCCGTTCGATGTGCAGTTCCTGCACCACGCCCTGCTGGACCACCGCGATGCGGGTCTCGTGCGGGCTGTGGTTGACGAGGATGTCTTCGGTCATGGTGGGGCGGGAGGGCGGGGGGGCTCGCCGGCATGGCGCGCGGCTCGCCGCAGCGCGCGATCGACCAGCCGGCAGGTCTCGTGCAGGGGCAGCCCCATGATACCGGAGTGACTGCCCTCGATCCGGCGCACGAAGGCTGCCGCTGCGCCCTGGATGGCATAGCCGCCGGCCTTGCCGAAGGGTTCGCCGCCGGCCACATAGGCGGCGATCTGCGCCGCACTCAGGCGCGCGAAGCTCACCCTCGAGACCTGGATGGCGAGCTCGGCATGGCGGGCGTCGCCCACTGCCACGGCGGTGAGCACCCGGTGGCTGCGTCCGGCCAGGCGTTCGAGCATGCCGGTGGCCTGCGCTGCGTCGGCCGGCTTGCCGAGCAGGGTGCCGCCGATGGCCACCGTGGTGTCGGCGCACAGCACCGGCGCAGGCGGCAGGTCGCGGCGACTCAGCCGATCGCGGGCGGCCTGCAGCTTGGCGAGCACCACCCGTTTCACATAGGCGGTGGGGTCTTCACCGGTGCGGGTGGCTTCCAGCGCCTCGGCGTCTTCATCCGGGTCGGGCAGCAGGGGCTGGAAGGCGATGCCCACCTGGCGCAGCAGTTCCACGCGGCGCGGGCTCTGCGAAGCGAGGTAGATGAAGCCGGTCATGGTCGGTGTGCCTTCAGTCGCGGTGATAGGGATGGCCGGTGATCACCGACCAGCCGCGCCAGAGCTGCTCGGCGAGCACCACCCGCACCAGCGGATGCGCCAGGGTAAGGCTGGACAGGCGCAGGCGCTCGGCGCACTCGGCCTTCAGGGCGGGGTCGAGTCCGTCGGGGCCGCCGATCAGGATTGCTACCGAGCGGGCAGTCTCGCGCCAGGCAGCCATGCGGGCCGCAAAGCCCCGGGTGTCGAGATCAGTGCCGCGCTCGTCGAGTGCCACCAGCCGCGCGCCTTCGGGCAGGGCGGCACGGATGCGCTGTGCCTCGCGGGCCATCCAGGCGCTGGCACTGCCACTGGCGCCGCGCGCCTCGGCCTTCACCTCGCGCCACTCCAGCGCGCAGTCGGCGGGCAGGCGAGCGGTGTAGTCGGCGACAGCCGCCTGCACCCAGGCCGGCATGCGGCTGCCCACGGCGATCACGCGGATGCGCATCGGGTTCGCGGCCGCTGCGGCCGCGCCGGGGGATCAGGCGGCCGGGGCGCGGCGCGTGGCGCCGAGCTTGACCCGGACCGGCTTGCCGCCCCAGATCTCCTCGAGGTTGTAGTAGGCGCGGATGGCGGGCTGCATCACATGAACCACGATGTCGCCGAGATCGACCAGGACCCACTCGCCGCTGTCCTCGCCTTCGACCGAGATGACATCGCCCCCGGCCTGCTTGACCTGATCGCGCACATGAGCGGCCAGTGCCCGTGTCTGCCGGTTGGAGGTGCCACTGACCAGCACCACCCGGTCGAAGAGGTCGGTGACCGGGCGTGTGTCGAAGACCCGGATGTCCTGGCCCTTGATGTCTTCCAGGGCGTCGACCACGAGGCGCTGCAGTTTGCGAAGATCCATGCGTTCAGTCTGAGGCTGGGGCACAGCCCCGGTAGAGGTGATGCTGCCGAATATAGTGGAGAACCGCGGGCGCAACCAGTTCGGCAGGGTCTTCCCCGCGAGCCAGCGCAGCCCGCAGCGCCGTGGACGACACCGGCACCGGTGGCATCGAGAAGAACACGATCGACCCGGCGGGGGCGTCGGCCAGGCGCTGCCGCCCGTGGCTCTGCACCAGGCGCTCCACCGGCTCGGGCAGCGCTGACAGGGATACCCGCTCGCGCTGTGTGCAGGCCAGGTGCGCGAGCCCGATCAGCGACTCCCAGCGATGCCAGGTGGCGAGGTTGCGCAGCTGGTCGCTGCCCAGCACCAGGATCAGCGCAGCCTCGGGACCGAGCTCGGCGCGCAGTTCGGCCAGGGTGTCCGCGGTGTAGCTCGGCCCGGCCCGTGCGAGTTCCCGGGTATCGACCGTCATGCCGGGCTCGCCGGCAAAGCCTGCCTGCAGCATGGCCGCACGTTGCGCCGCGCTTGCCACCACGCCGCGCTTCTGCCAGGACGCGCCGGTGGGGATCAGCCGCAAGGCATCGAGGCCGAGCGCCTCGCGGGCGGCGCGGGCGAGCGCCAGGTGCCCGACATGCGGCGGGTCGAAGGTGCCGCCGAGCACGCCGATGCGCAGACGCTCGCTCAAACCCAGTCCCGGGCCTGCAGGAAGTGGCTGTAGAGCCGGGCCTCGGGGGTGCCGGGCTCGGGCTGCCAGTTGTAGCGCCAGTTGACCACCGGCGGCATGGAGCAGAGGATGGATTCGGTGCGCCCGCCCGACTGCAGCCCGAACAGCGTGCCACGGTCGAACACCAGGTTGAACTCCACATAGCGGCCGCGCCGGTAGCACTGGAAGTCGCGCTCGCGCTCGCCCCAGGCATGGTCGCGGCGGCGCTGCGCGATCGGCAGCCAGGCCGGCAGGAAGTGCTCGCCGACGCTGCGGGTGAGCGCGAACGACTGTTCGAAGCCCAGTTCGGAGAAGTCGTCGAAGAACACGCCGCCCACGCCGCGGGGTTCGTTGCGGTGCTTCAGGAAGAAGTACTCGTCGCACCAGCGCTTGAAGCGCGGATGGAAGTCGGGCCCGAAGGGCGCGAGCGCGGCCTGGCACTGGCGGTGGAAGTGCGTGGCGTCTTCATCGAAGCCGTAGTAGGGCGTGAGGTCCATGCCACCGCCGAACCACCACACCGGCGCGTCGGCGCTGCCGGCGGCCGGATAGGCCACGAAGAAGCGCACATTCAGGTGCACCGTGGGGATGTACGGGTTGCGCGGATGCAGCACCAGCGAGACGCCCATGGCCTCGAAGGGCCGACCGGCGAGGGCAGGGCGCTGGGCGCTGGCGGTGGGCGGCAGGGCCGGCCCGGTGACATGCGAGAACAGCACGCCGCCGCGCTCGAGCACCCCGCCGTTCTCGATCACGCGCGACAGACCGCCGCCGCCGCCCGGGCGCTCCCACTGGTCGGTGAGAAAGGGCTGGCCATCGAGCCCTTCCAGGCCCGACACGATCGAGGACTGCAGGGTGAGCAGCCAGGCGCGAACCGCGCTTGCGTCCACGGGGGCTTGCATGGGGCGTCTCCGGGGCAGGGTCAGCGCTTGCGCGCCAGGGCACGATGGCCGATGTCGGTGCGGAACTGCATGCCGGCAAAGCACAGGCCGCTCACCCGCTGGTAGGCCGCGGCCTGGGCGATCTTGACCGAGTCGCCCAGCGCGGTGACGCAGAGCACGCGGCCACCGGCGGTGACCACCTTGCCGTCGGCCTCCTGTGTGCCGGCGTGGAAGACCAGGGTGTCATCGAGCGCGCCGTTGCCCTGCGCGGGCAGGCCCTCGATGGCGTCGCCACGGCGCGGGTTGTCGGGGTAGCCGGCGGCGGCCAGCACCACGCCCAGCGCGGTGCGCCGGTCCCAGGCGATCTCGGCGGTGTCCAGGCGGCCGTCGATGGCCGCCTCGAAGACCTCGGCGAGATCGCTCTTGACCCGGGCCATGATCGGCTGGGTCTCGGGGTCGCCCATGCGGCAGTTGAACTCGAGCGTGCGGGGGTTGCCCTGCTCGTCGATCATCAGGCCGGCATACAGGAAGCCGGTGAAAGGGATGCCGTCACGGGCCATGCCGGCCACCGTGGGGTGGATGATCTCGCGCAGCACCCGGGCGTGGATCTCGGGGGTGACCACCGGTGCGGGCGAATAGGCGCCCATGCCGCCGGTGTTGGGCCCGGCGTCGCCATCGAGCAGGCGCTTGTGGTCCTGGCTGGTGGCCAGCGGCAGCACATGGCGGCCGTCGACCATCACGATGAAGCTCGCTTCCTCGCCGCCGAGGCATTCCTCGATGACCACGCGCGCCCCGGCCGCGCCCATCCGGTTGTCGACCAGCATGTCGTCGACCGCGGCGTGCGCCTGTGCCAGCGTGGTGGCCACCACCACGCCCTTGCCGGCGGCCAGGCCGTCGGCCTTGATGACGATCGGCGCGCCCTGGCTGTCGAGGTAGGCATGGGCCGCCGCCGCGTCGGTGAAGGTCTGGTAGCGCGCGGTGGGAATACCGTGCCGTGTCATGAAGGCCTTGGCGAAGTCCTTGGAGGACTCGAGCTGGGCCGCTGCCCGGGTGGGCCCGAAGATGCGAAGGCCGCGCTCGCGGAAGTGGTCGACGATGCCGGCCGCCAGCGGCCCCTCGGGCCCGACCACCGTGAAGGCGATGTCCTGGGTGGCGGCGAACTCGGCCAGCTCGGCGATGTCGGTGATCGGCAGGTTGCGCAGCCGCCCGTCGCGGGCCGTGCCGGCGTTGCCCGGGGCGACATGCACCGTGGTGACCCGCGGCGAGCAGGACAGGCGCCAGGCGAGCGCGTGCTCGCGCCCGCCCGAGCCCACCACCAGCAGCTTCACAGCGCGGCCTCGTCGATCACCGCGTTGGTGTAGACCTGCTGGACATCGTCGAGGCCCTCGAGCACATCGAGCAGCTTCTGCATGCGGGCGGCATCCTCGCCGGTGAAGACGGTTTCGGTGACGGGTTTCATGGTGACCTCGGCCACCTCGGCCTTCAGGCCGGCCGCCTCGAGGGCCCGGCGCACCGCCGGAAAATCGGGCGGCGCGCAGAGCACCTCGATGCCGCCTTCCTCATCGGTGACCACATCCTCGGCGCCGGCCTCGATGGCCGCTTCCATCACCCGGTCTTCGGAGGTGCCGGGGGCATAGAGCAACAGGCCGCAGTGGCGGAACAGGAAGGCCACCGAGCCGTCGGTGCCGAGGTTGCCGCCGTACTTGGAGAAGGCGTGCCGGACTTCGGCCACGGTGCGGGTGCGGTTGTCGGTCAGGCAGTCGACGATGACCGCCGCGCCACCGATGCCATAGCCCTCGTAGCGGATTTCCTCGTAGTTGACGCCATCCAGGCCGCCCACGCCCTTCTGGATGGCGTTGGCGACCTTGTCCTTGGTCATGTTGGCGTCGGAGGCCTTGTCCATGGCCAGCCGCAACCGCGGGTTGGCGTTGGGATCGCCGCCGCCGAGCTTGGCCGCAACGGTGATCTCGCGGATGATGCGGGTGAACAGCTTGCCGCGCTTCTCGTCCTGGCGATTCTTGCGGTGCTGGATGTTGGCCCACTTGGAATGGCCGGCCATCAGTGTCTCTCCGGGGGGTGCCGGCTTGCGCGGTGCGCGCGCGGCGTGGTCGAATTGACGCCTTCGCAACGGCGCCCTCGCAGCCGTCCATTCTATCACCCGGCCCCAGTGCGGCCGCCCCCGAGGCAGCATGCCCGAACCCCTCCGAATCGCGGTCAGCGAGCCGGCCGCCGCCGGCAGCGCGCCGCTCGACCTGTGCCTGCTGCCGGCCCTCGCCAACCGGCATGGCCTGATCGCTGGCGCCACCGGCACCGGCAAGACCGTCACCCTGCAGGTGATGGCCGAACGCTTCTCGGCCATCGGCGTGCCGGTGTTCATGGCCGATGTGAAGGGCGATCTCACCGGCATCGCCCGGCCCGGCACCGCCAGCCCACGGCTGCGCGAGCGGCTCGAGCGCCTGGGCCTGCCCGAGCCGGCCTTCGCCGGCGCGCCAGTCACCCTCTGGGATGTCTTCGGCGAGAAGGGTCATCCGCTGCGCGCCACGGTCTCCGACATGGGGCCGCTGCTGCTGGCGCGCATGCTCGGCCTGAACGAAACCCAGGAGGGCGTGCTCAACCTGGTGTTCCGCATCGCCGACGAGCGCGGGCTGCTGCTGCTCGACGCCAAGGACCTGCGGGCGATGCTGCAGCATGTCGGCGAGAACGCCCGCGACTTCACCACCGCCTACGGCAATGTCTCCTCGGCCTCGATCGGCGCCATCCAGCGCGCGCTGCTCACCCTCGACTCCCAGGGTGCCGACCGCTTCTTCGGCGAGCCGATGCTCAACATCGACGACCTGCTGCAGACCGATGGCGCGGGTCGTGGCGTGGTCAACATCCTGGCTGCCGACCGCCTGATGAACTCGCCGCGCCTGTACGCAGCCTTTCTGCTCTGGCTGCTGTCCGATCTCTTCGAACGGCTGCCCGAGGTCGGTGACCGGGACCGCCCGAAGCTGGTGTTCTTCTTCGACGAGGCCCATCTGCTGTTCAGCGAGTCGCCGCGGGCGCTGGTCGAGAAGGTCGAACAGGTGGTGCGCCTGATCCGCTCCAAGGGGGTGGGCGTGTACTTCGTCACGCAGAACCCGCTCGATGTGCCCGACACCGTGCTCGGGCAGCTCGGCAACCGGGTGCAGCACGCGCTGCGCGCATTCACGCCCCGCGACCAGAAGGCGGTGAAGTCGGCGGCGAGCACCCTGCGGCCCAATCCGGCGTTCAGCGCCGAGGCCGTGATCACCGAGCTCGGCGTGGGCGAGGCGCTGGTCTCCTTCCTCGACGAGAAGGGCCGCCCTGGCATGGTCGAGCGCGCGCTGGTGGTACCGCCGGGGTCGCGCATCGGCCCCGTCGACGACGCCGAACGACGCGCGCTGATCGCCGGCTCGGTGGTCGCTGGCGTCTACGAGCAGGCGATCGACCGCGAGAGCGCCTTCGAGCGCCTGAAGGCCGGCGCGACCGGTCGTGCCGCAAGCCCGACGGGCTCGGGTGCCGGCGCGGGCGCCGCGGGCGGTGGTGCGCCGGCAGCGGGCCGTGCACCTGCGCCCGCACCGGCCGAGGGATCCATCACCGACACGCTGCGTGATGTGCTCGGCGGCCTTGCCGGCGGCGGCGGGTCGGGTGGCGGTTCGCGCCGCGGTGATTCCGTGATCGAGGCTGCCGCCAAGAGCGCGGCCCGCTCGATCGGGTCCACACTCGGCCGCGAGATCATCCGCGGCGTGCTCGGCTCGCTGCTCGGTGGCGGCGGCCGGCGCCGCTGACGCGGCGTGGTTCTTTTTCCAACCTGTTTCTTCCGGAGCGATCGGACATGGATCTCGGCATCAAGGGCAAATGGGCGCTGGTCTGCGGCGCGAGCAAGGGGCTGGGCTACGGCTGCGCGCTGTCGCTCGCCCAGGAGGGGGTGAACCTGGTGATCAACGCTCGCTCGGCCGACACGCTGGCCCAGGCCGCCACCCGTCTGCGCGAGCAGACCGGGGTGACGGTGATCGAGGCTGCCTGCGACATCACCACCCCCGAGGGCCAGGCCCAGGCGCTGGCGGCCGCGCCGCAGATCGACATCCTGGTCAACAACGCCGGCGGCCCGCCGCCCGGCGACTTCCGCAGCTTCACCCGCGAGCAGTGGCTGGCCGCGCTCAACGCCAACATGCTCACGCCCATCGAGCTGATCAAGGCCACGCTCGACGGCATGATCGAGCGCCGCTTCGGCCGGGTGGTCAACATCACCTCCAGCTCGGTGAAGGCACCCATCGACATCCTCGGCCTGTCCAACGGCGCGCGCGCCGGCCTCACCGGCTTCATCGCCGGGCTGGCCCGCAAGACCGTCGTCCACAATGTCACCATCAACAACCTGCTGCCCGGCATGTTCGACACCGACCGCCTGCGTGGCACCATCGCCGCCTCGGCCAAGGCTGCCGGGGTCAGCATCGAGGAGGCCCGGCGGCTGCGCACGGCCTCGGTGCCGGCCGGACGCCTGGGCGATGCCTACGAGTTCGGCCAGGCCTGCGCCTACCTGTGCAGCGCCCAGGCGTCCTATGTCACCGGCCAGAACTTCCTGATCGACGGCGGTGCCTACCCCGGCACCTTCTGAGGCCGCGGCCGGCGCGCCGGTTTCCCCCCGCATCGCGCGCGGCAGTCCTTGCCGCGCGCGCCTTCATTCCCCAATCGGAGAACACCATGCCCAAGGCAATTCGAATCGAGCGGACCGGCGGTCCGGAAGTGATGCAGTTCGTCGATGTCGAGGTCGGCCCGCCCGGCCCCGGCGAGGTGCAGGTCCGCAACCATGCGGTCGGCCTGAACTACATCGATGTCTATTTCCGATCCGGCCTGTACCCCATGCCGTTGCCCGCCGGGGTGGGCCTGGAGGGCGCCGGGGTGGTCACCGCGGTGGGCGCGGGCGTGAACACCTTCAAGGTGGGCGACCGGGTTGCCTACTGCGGCCAGCCCCCGGGCTCGTATGCCGAGCTGCGCAACATGCCGGCGGCGCCGCTGGTGAAGCTGCCCAAGTCGGTGGGCTTTGACACCGCCGCGGCCATGATGCTCAAGGGCCTCACCGTCCAGTACCTGTTCCGCCGCACCTACAAGCTGCAGCGCGGCCAGACCATCCTGTTCCATGCCGCGGCCGGTGGCGTGGGTCTGATCGCCATGCAGTGGGCCAAGGCGCTGGGCGTGACCGTCATCGGCACCGCCGGCTCCGAGGCCAAGGCCAAGCTCGCGCGCGATTTCGGCGCCGACCATGTGATCCTCTACAACAAGGAGAATGTGGCCGAGCGGGTGCGCGAGATCACCCGCGGCGAGATGGTGCCGGTGGTCTACGACTCGGTGGGCAAGGACACCTTCCAGGGCTCGATCGACAGCCTGCAGCCCTTCGGTCTGCTGGTGAGCTTCGGCAACGCCTCGGGGCCGGTGCCGCCGCTGCCGCTCACCGCGCTCAAGGGCTCGCTCTACATCACCCGGCCCTCGCTCATGGCCCACACCAGCAGCCGCGAGAACCTCGAGACCATGTCGGCCGACCTGTTCCGCATGGTCGCCAGCGGCAAGGTGCGCATCGAGATCGACCAGCGCTATGCCCTGGCCGACACCGTGCGCGCCCACCAGGATCTGGAGGCCCGCCGCACCACCGGCTCCACGGTGCTGCTGCCCTGAGCACCGCCGCCGAGTCCGCGGCGCGGGCCTTCGGCGGCGTCGCCCGTCTGCATGGCGAGGCCGGCCTGGCGCGCCTGCGGGCGGCCCATGCCTGCGTGGTGGGCGTGGGCGGCGTGGGGTCCTGGGCAGCCGAGGCGCTGGTGCGTTCCGGCGTGGGCGCCATCACCCTGATCGACCTGGACCATGTCGCCGAGTCGAACCTGAACCGCCAGCTCCACGCCCTGCACTCCACGCTCGGCGCGGCCAAGGTCGCGGTGATGCGCGAGCGCCTGCGCGACATCGCGCCCGATTGTCAGGTGCTCGCCACCGATGCCTTCATCGATCCCGGCAATGTCGCCCAACTCGTGCCCGAGGGCGCGGTGGTGGTCGACGCCATCGACGCCCCTCGGGCCAAGGCGGCGCTGATCGCGCTGTGCCGGGCTCGTGCTCAGGCGCTCGTGGTCTGCGGGGCGGCCGGCGGCCGCAGCGATCCGCTTGCCCTCGCCGAGGACGATCTGGCCCTGATCCGGGGCGATGCGCTGATCGCGGCGGTACGCGCGCGCCTGCGCCGCGAGCACGGGTTTCCGCGCGAGCCGGGCCGACGCTTCGGCGTGTCGGTGATCCACTCGCGGGAAGCGCCCGCCGGCACGCGCGGGGCCGTTGGGGGAGCCGGCCTCTCATGCGCGGGTTACGGTTCCGTGGTGACGGTCACGGCCGCCATGGGCATGGCTGCCGCCGCGCGAGCGATCCGGGCGATAATCACCGGCTAGCCGCGGGCTGGCTCGGCACATGAATTGCTTCAATCGAGGCACGCCTGCCCAGGAGGATGCCCCGTGTCGATCCATGTCGCCCTGAACCACATCACCCGCTATCGCTATGACCGCGCGGTGGCGCTCGGTCCGCAGATCGTTCGCCTGCGTCCCTGTCCGCATGCCCGCACCCGGGTGCTGTCGTATTCCATGCGGGTCACGCCCGGCGAGCACTTCATCAACTGGCAGCAGGATCCGCAGGGCAACTACCTGGCCCGGCTGGTGTTCCCCGAGCGCACCGAGGCACTGTGCATCGAGGTCGACCTGGTGGCCGAGATGGCGGTGCTCAACCCCTTCGACTTTTTCCTCGAGCCGCAGGCCGAGCAGTTTCCCTTCGACTATGCCGCCGAGCAGGCGCGCGAACTGGCGCCCTTTCTGGTGCGCGAGCCGGGCGGCGAGCGTTTCCAGGCCTACCTCGCGCAGGTGCCGGCCTCGCGCCAGCGCACCATCGACTTCCTGGTCGAGCTCAACCGCCGGGTGCAGCGCGATGTCGCCTACCTGATCCGCCTCGAGCCCGGCGTTCAGACCCCCGACCAGACCCTGACGCTAGGCTCGGGCTCGTGCCGCGACTCGGCCTGGCTGCTGGTGCAGTTGTTGCGCCATCGCGGGCTGGCGGCGCGCTTCGTGTCCGGCTACCTCATCCAGCTCAAGGCCGATCAGCGTGCCCTCGACGGTCCTTCCGGCGCGCAGGCCGACTTCACCGACCTGCACGCCTGGTGCGAGGTCTACCTGCCCGGTGCGGGCTGGATCGGCCTCGATCCCACCTCGGGCCTGCTGGCCGGCGAAGGTCATATCCCGCTCGCCTGCTCGCCCGAACCGTCCTCGGCGGCGCCGGTGTCCGGTCTGGTCGAGCCGGCCGAGTGCGAGTTCTCGCACGCGATGAAGGTCGAGCGCATCTGGGAGGCGCCGCGGGTCACGCTGCCCTACACCGAGGCGCAGTGGGCCGACATCGAGAGCCTGGGGCACCGGATCGATGCCGACCTGCGGGCCGGCGATGTGCGTCTCACCCAGGGCGGCGAGCCCACCTACGTGTCGGTCGACGACCGCGATGGGGCGGAGTGGAACACCGACGCCCTGGGGCCCACCAAGCGCCTGCTGGCCGGTGACCTGCTGCAGCGGCTGCGGGCGCGGTATGCGCCCCTCGGACTGGTGCATGTCGGCCAGGGCAAGTGGTACCCCGGCGAGCAGCTGCCGCGCTGGTCGCTGAACCTGTTCTGGCGCCGTGACGGCGAGCCGATCTGGACCGAGCCGGCGCTGCTCGCCGACGAGCGCGCCAGCCATGGCGCCGATGCTGCCCTGGCGGCGCGCTTCCTGCGCGAGGTGGCGCAGCGCCTGGGCGTGGGTGCCGACCATGTCTTCGATGCCTACGAGGATGTCTGGTACTACCTGTGGCGCGAGCGCCGCCTGCCGGTGAATGTCGATCCCTTCGACTCGCGGCTCGACGATCCGCTCGAGCGCGAGCGCCTGCGGCAGGTCTTCGACCAGGGCCTGAGCGCGATCACCGGTTGCGTGTTGCCGCTGGCCCGCGAGGCGGCCGGCCCGTCGTGGCGCAGCGGCTCGTGGTTCCTGCGCGCCGAGCGCTGCTATCTGCTGCCCGGCGATTCGCCGATGGGCTATCGCCTGCCGCTCGATTCCCAGCCCTGGGCCGCGCCGGGTGACCGGCCGTGGATCCAGGCCGCCGACCCTTTCGCGCCGCGGGCGCCCCTGCCTGCGGCCCGCGCGCTGATGCAGTCGGTGGGCGGCGCCGCCCCCGGCGCCGCGGGTCAGGGCGCCGCCCCCGCCCCGGGTCAGTCGGCTGCAGGACTGGCCCGTACCGCCATGTGCGCGCAGCCCCGCGAGGGCCGGCTGCACATCTTCATGCCGCCGGTCTCGGCCCTGGAGGACTACCTCGAGCTGGTGGCGGCCGTGCAGGCCGCGGCCTCGGCGCTGGGCACGCCGGTGATCCTCGAGGGCTACGAGCCGCCGCGCGATCCGCGCCTGGCGATGCTGCGGGTCACGCCCGATCCCGGCGTGATCGAGGTCAATGTGCAGCCGGCCGAGAGCTGGTCTGATCTGGTCGATCAGACCAGCTTCCTCTACGAGGCCGCTCATGCCACCCGCCTGAGCTCCGAGAAGTTCATGCTCGACGGCCGTCACACCGGCACCGGCGGTGGCAACCACTTCGTGCTCGGCGGGGCCACGCCGGCCGATTCGCCCTTCCTGCGCCGCCCCGACCTGCTCGCCAGCATGGTGGCCTACTGGCACAACCATCCCTCGCTGTCGTACCTGTTCTCGGGCCTGTTCATCGGCCCCACCAGCCAGGCGCCGCGCTTCGACGAGGCCCGCAACGACAGCGTCCACGAGATCGAGATCGCCCTCGGCGAGCTGGCACGCCTGCAGGCGACCAGGCCCGGCGAGCCCGCGCCGTGGCTCATCGATCGGTTGCTGCGCAACCTGCTCACCGACGTCACCGGCAACACCCACCGCGCCGAGTTCTGCATCGACAAGCTCTACTCGCCCGACGGCGCGGCGGGCCGCCTCGGCCTGCTCGAGATGCGGGCCTTCGAGATGCCGCCGCATGCCCGCATGAGCCTCGCCCAGCAGCTGCTGATACGCGCGCTGGTGGCCCGCTTCTGGCGCGAGCCCTACCGGCCGGCCCGCCTCAAGCGCTGGGGTACCGAGCTCCATGACCGCTTCATGCTGCCGCACTTCGTGTGGGAAGACTTCACCGATGTGCTCGAGGAACTCGGGCAGACCGGCTACCCCATGCAGGCGGCCTGGTTCGCGCCGCACTTCGAATTCCGCTTCCCGCGTCTGGGCGACTTCGATGCCCGTGGCGTGCACATCGAGCTGCGCCTCGCGCTCGAGCCCTGGCATGTCATGGGCGAGGAGGGCGGGGGCGGCGGCACGGTGCGTTATGTGGACTCGTCGGTGGAGCGGCTGCAGGTGCTGGCCAGCGGGCTGGTCGACGAGCGTCATGTCATCACCTGCAACGGCCGCGCGCTGCCGCTGCAGCCCACCGGTCGGGTGGGCGAATTCGTGGCCGGGGTGCGCTACCGGGCCTGGCAGCCGCCTTCGTGCCTGCATCCCACCATCGGCGTGCATGCGCCGCTGGTGTTCGATCTGGCCGATACCTGGATGAACCGCTCGCTCGGTGGGGCCCAGTACCATGTGTCGCATCCTGGCGGGCGCAACCATGAGAGCTTTCCGGTGAACGCCTACGAGGCCGAGGCGCGGCGGCTGGCGCGGTTCTTCCGCATCGGCCACACCCCGGGCACGCTGACGGTGGCGGCGGCCCGCCGCAATCCCGACCTGCCCTTCACCCTCGACATGCGCCGGCCGGCTTGACCGATCGCACGCCGTCCGCCGATCTGCTGGCCGACTATCCCGCGGCCAGGGCCCGCTTCGACGAGCTCTTCGAGGCGCCCGGCCGGCCGCGCGCGCACTTCCGCGCCATCTACGATCTGCTCGCCCGCACCCCGGCGCGACGCATCGGCGAGCGTCTGGAGTCGATCGAGCGGCAGATCCGCGATCACGGCGTCACCTACAATGTCTATGCCGATCCCCAGGGACTCGACCGCCCCTGGGAGCTCGATGCCCTGCCTCAGGTCATCCCGGCCGAGGAGTGGTCGGCCCTGCAGGCCGGCATCGCCCAGCGCGCGGTGCTGCTCAACCGCATCCTCGCCGATCTCTACGGCCCGCAGACCCTGCTTCGAGAGGGCCTCATCCCGCCTGATCTGGTGCATGCCCACGGCGGCTTCCTGCGTGCGGCCCATGGCACCCGGGCGCCCGGCGGGGTCTTCCTGCACCTGTACGCCGCCGATCTCGCCCGATCGCCCGATGGCCGCTGGTGGGTGCTGGCCGATCGCACGCAGGCCCCCTCGGGCGCGGGTTACGCCCTGGAGAACCGGCTGATCGTCTCGCGGGTGTTCCCCGAGCTCTTCCGCGACCTCCGGGTGCAGCGGCAGGCGGCGTTCTTCGCGGGCTTTCGTGACGCACTCGCCCGCCTCGCCGACCGCGAGGACGGGCCGCCGCTCACCGTGCTGCTCACGCCGGGGCCCTTCAACGAGACCTATTTCGAGCACGCGCTGCTGGCCCGGTACCTGGGCTTTCCACTGGTCGAGGGCGCCGATCTCAGCGTTCGCGACGGCCGGGTCTGGCTCAAGACACTGGAAGGCGGTCGCCGGGTGCATGCCATCGTGCGCCGCCTCGACGAGGATTACTGCGACCCGCTGGAGCTGCGGGCCGATTCCGCCCTGGGCGTGCCTGGCCTCACCGATTGCGCGCGTCGCGGCACGGTGGTGCTGGCCAATGCGCTGGGCGCGGGGGTGCTCGAGTCGGGCGCGCTGCTGGGCTTTCTGCCCGCGGTGGCCGAACGCCTGCTTGGCGAACCGCTGAAGATCCCCTCGGTGGCCACCTGGTGGTGCGGCGAGCCTGCCGCCCGCGAGGATGCCTTCGCCCGGCTCGACTCGCTGGTGTTCAAGCCGGCCACGCCCGACCATCCCTTCGAGCCGGTGTTCGGGCGTGACCTTGCCGCGCGTGAGGCTGCCGCGTTCCGCGAGCAGGTTCGCCGTCACCCGGGTCGCTATGTGGCGCAGGAGCTGGTCGAGGTTTCGCAGGCGCCGGTCATCGAACCCGGCATGCCGGCGCGGCTCGGTGCCCGCTCCCTCGGCCTGCGGGTGTTCGCCGCCAGTGCCGGCGAGGGGTATTCCGTGATGCCCGGCGGACTCGCGCGCGTGGCGGCGGCGCCCGGTGTGCGGGTGGTCTCCATGCAGCGCGGTGGCGCCTCCAAGGACACCTGGGTGCTCTCGGCGGGGCCGGTCAATGCCGCCTTCAGCCTGTTGCGCTCCACCGTGGGTCCGGCCGAGCTCGCGCAGGCCGCACCGGCCTTGCCCTCCCGCCTGACCGAGAACCTCTACTGGTTCGGGCGCTACGCCGAGCGCAGCGAAGACTGCGCGCGGCTGCTGCGGCTGGGCCTGAACCATCTGCTCGAATCCGGCGAGGAGGCCGCCGCCGAGGCTGCGGCCGCGGTGGCTCTGGCCCGCCGCACCGGCCTGCTCGCTCAGCATGAGGGCGCCGAGGACGGCTGG
The DNA here is from genome assembly GCF_982640115.1 of Quisquiliibacterium sp. Taxonomy (NCBI): domain Bacteria; kingdom Pseudomonadati; phylum Pseudomonadota; class Betaproteobacteria; order Burkholderiales; family Burkholderiaceae; genus Quisquiliibacterium; species Quisquiliibacterium sp. Next base: position 16,933 of record NZ_CEXFHW010000013.1, read on the forward strand.
CTGGTGGCGGCCTCGAGCGCCGATCGTCCCGCCGGGCTGGCCGGCAACCTGCGTCAGATGGCGCGCACTGCCCACAGCCTGCGTGACCGCCTTTCCGCCGACAACTGGCGAACCCTCAACCGCCTGATCCAGGACAGCGAGCAGCAGCTCGAGCCGCAGCTGCTCGACGCGCTGGCCTGGGTCGACCGCTCGATCACCGGTCTGGTCACGCTCTCGGGTTATGCGCTCGACGGCATGACCCGTGACACCGGCTGGCGCTTCCTGTCGATCGGACGCCGTCTGGAGCGGCTGGTCTTCATGTGCCAGGCGCTGGACAGCGCGCTCACCGAGGGGCGTGATGCCGGCCTGAGCTGGCTGCTGGAGCTGGCCGATTCCAGCATCACCTACCGCACCCGCTACCTCGGCAGCCCGGAGTGGTTGCCGGTGCTCGACCTGCTGATCCGCGACGAAGGCAACCCGCGCTCCATCCGGTTTCTTTCGCACGGGGTGCTCGACTTCCTCGGTCGGCTGCGGATGCGATTCGGTCCCTGCGGCGACGAGCTGATCGCGCCAGCGGTGCATGAGCTCGGGCGTTTCGATGCGCCGGGCCGGCTCGATCCCGATGATCCGGCGCTGCGCGACGGCCTGCGCGGACTGGCCGCGGCCGCCTTCGCGGTCAATGACCGGCTCACCGAACGCTTCTTCGGACACGCGGCGGCCATGCGCCAGACCCTGCTCTCGGGCTGATCCATGGCCAGCCGCTACCGGATCCACCACGAGACCGAGTACCGCTACGAGTGGCCGGCCGACAGCGCCTGGCAGCTCGCTCATCTTCGGCCGCGCCAGACGGCGCGTCAGACCCTGTGCGATCACACCCTGCGGGTGGCGCCCGCCGCCGCCGAGATGGCCGAGGGCGTGGACTACTTCGGCAATCCCGTGCAGCGATTCGCCGTGCCCGGCGCGCATGCCGGGCTGCAGGTCTTCAGCAATGCCGAGGTCCTGGTGCGGGCCGCGGCGCTGCCGTCCCAGGCGGATGCCTGGGAGGTCTCGGCGCGCGCCCTGCGCGAGGGCGAGCCGGCACTGCGCTGGGAGCTTGCCCAGTTCGGGCTGGGCTCACCCTTCGTGCCGCTGCTGCCCGAGGCGCTGTCGCTGGCGCGCCAGGAGTTCGTGCCGGGGCGCGATGCGCTGGCCGCGCTGCTCGGCCTGGCACGCCGCATCCGCGGCAGCTTCCGCTTCGACCCCGACGCCACCCAGGTGGGCACACCGCTTGCGGAGGTGCTCTCGCGCCGTCGCGGCGTCTGCCAGGACTTCGCCCACCTGATGATCAGCGGACTGCGTGGGCTGGGCCTGCCAGCGCGGTATGTGAGCGGCTATCTGCTCACCCAGCCCCCGCCGGGCCAGCCGCGACTGATCGGCGCCGATGCCTCGCATGCCTGGGTCGCGGTCTGGCTGGCCGGGCTGGGCTGGGTCGATGTCGATCCCACCAACGGCCGCCTCGCCGACCAGGGATTCATCACCCTGGGATGGGGGCGCGACTACGGCGATGTGCCGCCGCTGCGCGGCGTGGTGCGCGGCGGCGGCGCCCAGCAACTGACGGTGCGCGTGACCGTCATGCCGGTCTGAGTGCCGACGCGTCAGTCGGCGGTGGCGCCCGAGGACTTGACCACCGGCGCCCAGCGGGCCTGCTCGGCACGCTGCATCGATGCCATCTGCTCGGCGCTGGTGCCCAGGATGAGGTAGCCCAGCTCGCTCATGCGGCGCACGAAGTCGGGCGAGCGCGTGGCCTTGACCGCCTCGGCATTCAGCCGTGCGACCACATCGGCGGGCGTGCCCGCTGGCACCGCCAGGCCGAACCACACCCCGGCCTCGTAGCCCGGCACGCCGGCTTCGGCCACGGTGGGCAGATCGGGCAGCGCCGGGTCCCGGCGCGCGCCGGTGGTGGCCAGCGCCCGCAGCTTGCCGGCCTTGATGTGCGGCAGGGCCGAGGGAATGTTGTCGAACATCATCTGCACCTGTCCGCCAAGCAGATCGGTGAGCGCCGGGGCGCTGCCCTTGTAGGGCACATGGACGATGTCGGTGCCGGTGAGATGCTTGAACATCTCGGCTGACATGTGGATGCTGGTTCCCGAGCCGCTCGAGGCATAGGTCACCTTGCCGGGGCTGGCCCGCACCAGAGCCAGCACCTCGGCCACCGAGTTGGCCTTCACCGAGGGGTGCACCACCAGCACATTCGAGAGCGAGACCAGCGCCGAGACCGGGATCAGGTCCTTGTTGGGGTCGAAGGGCATCTTGCGGTACAGCACCGGGTTGATGGCGCTGATGCCGCTGGTGGTCATGAACAGCGTGTAGCCGTCCGGTGCGGAGCGTGCCGCTTCCGCACCGCCGATGTTGCCGCCGGCGCCGGGCTTGTTCTCCACCGTGACCGGCTGGCCCAGGGTCTTGCTCATCTCGGCGGCCACGGCCCGCGAGGCGATGTCCACCGCGCCACCCGGCGGGAAGGGGCAGATCAGGCGCACGGGCTTGGCCGGGAACGCCTGGGCGGCCGCCAGGCCGGGCAGGGCGGCGAGAGGCAGCGCGCTCAGCGCGCGGCGGGTGAGGTTGGGCATGGGACGACTCCGGGATCGACGAGGCCCGCGATGATAAGCCGGCGCAGGCGGGCATCGCCGGGGCATCCCTGGACGCGGCATGGCGAGCCACCCGGCCGGCAAGTCGGTCTGCAGCATCGGCCGATGCGGTCATGGCGGGTGGGTGGGTTTAGCGGAATGGCCGGCCGGTTGCCCGCGATACCATCGGCGGGTGGCGCCGTTGCCGGGCACGGGCCGCCCATCCGTCACAACGCCCCGCGGGAGTCACTTCCATGATCAGCTACGACGTCATCGAGCACGGCAAACCCCTGCAGGTGCGGCTTCGCGAAACGCCGCGTCCCCAGGGCAAGGAGGTGCTGGTTCGTGTCACCCGCTCGGGCATCTGCCACTCCGACCTGCACATCTGGGACGGCTACTTCGACCTCGGCGGCGGCAATCGGTTCTATGTCCGCGATCGCGGCTGCGTGCCGCCGTTCACCGTCGGACACGAACCGTTCGGCGTGGTCGAGGCGGTCGGGCCCGAGGTCACCGGCGTCAAGGTGGGCGACCGGCGCCTGGTCTATCCCTGGATCGGCTGCGGCAAGTGCGCGGTCTGCGAGGCCGGGCAGGACAACTACTGCCTGGCCGGCCGGTTCATCGGCGTGATGTCGCAGGGCGCCTACGGCACGCATCTCGTGGTGCCCGATGCGAAGTACCTCATCGACTCCGCAGGCCTCGACGAAGCCTATGCCGCCACCCTGGCCTGCTCCGGTCTGACCGCCTACAGCGCCATCGGCAAGCTCCCGGAGCTCACCGCCCGCGACTGGGTGGCGGTGATCGGTTGCGGCGGCCTGGGCATGGCCACCATCGCGATCCTGCGCGCCCGCGGCGTCGAGAACATCGTGGCCTGCGATGTCGACCAGACCAAGCTCGACCAGGCGGTCGCTCTCGGTGCGCGGGTCAGCCTCGACACCCGTGGCGCCGATGCGGTCGCCCGGCTCAAGGCGCTCACCCAGGACAACCTCGCCGGTGCGATCGACCTGGTGGGCATGCCGGCCACGGCCGAGCTGGCGATCGGCGCCTTCCGCAAGGGCGGGCGCTACATCATGTGCGGTCTGTATGGCGGTCAGATCACGCTGCCGCTGCCGCCGCTGGCCCAGCGCGCGATCACCGTGGGCGGGTCGTACGTGGGCAATCTGGCCGAGCTGCGCGAGCTGGTGCTGCTTGCCCAGTCGGGCAAGCTCGCCCGCACCCCGGTGGAAGTGCGCGCCTGCAGCGAGATCAACCGCACCCTCGATGAACTCAAGGCCGGCCGTGTGCTCGGCCGGGTGGTCATCGACATGGAGACCGCGGCCGCCTGAGTGCGGCCCGTGGTGGGCTCAGCCGCCCACCGCGTCCTTCTCGCACTTCTTCATGAAGCTGGTCTTGGCGGCGCCGGCCAGCTTCTTCTCGGCCGACGCGCTCTCGCAGGCCGCCTTGGCGTCCTTGGTGCATTTCTTCATGAAGCTGGTCTCGGCCGCGCCGGCCAGCTTCTTCTCGGCCGAGCGGGCGCTGCAGGTTTCGCCTTCGGCGAAGGCGGTGGCCGCGAAGGCCGACAGAACGATTCCGACGAGAATGGCGCGCATGGTGTGCTCCCTGGATGAACCCGCCGCCCGGTGCGGCCGGTAGCCGCGATCGAACCACATCGGGGCCGATCCGACAAACCCGGCGGGTGAGGGCCGCGCCACCCGAGGGTCCGATTCCGCTGACGGGCCGAGGGCGGCCATTCCGGGGCTTGGTCCGCGGCCGGCCGGCCGCCGCGGAGGGCGGCTATGATCGACCGATCCCGCGACGCGAGCCGAAGGCCCTGCCTTGACCCCCACCCCCGCCAGTCCCCCGCCTGCCTTCGACGATCCGCACGCCGCGCCGCTCGACTCCGAGATCACCCGCGTCCGGTCCCTGCCCGGCGCCTGGCGCTGGCTGCTGATCGGCGCCGCCGCGCTCACCATCTTCCTGTGCGTGAACCAGCAGTTCACGCTCAAGTTCTTCGTCGGCTTCACGCCGCTGAACACCGAGTACTACTACGGCCTGCTGCTGGTCTCGCTGCCCTTTGTCTTCCTGGTGTTTCCGGGCTCTGCTGGCGCGCCGGTCAACCGGGTGCCGTGGTACGACGCGCTGCTGTTCGTGCTCACCGCTGCGGTGTCGGTGTTCCTCATGGTCAACATCCGCCGCGCCGCCGAGCTCGGCTGGGAGTTCACCGGCGCGCCGACCTCGGTCATCTGGGCCAGCTACCTGATGTGGGCGGTGCTCATGGAAGGCCTGCGCCGCACCGGGGGCTGGAGCCTGCTGCTGTCCATCCTCCCGTTCACGCTGTACCCGGTGTTCGCCGACTCGGCCTGGCTCGGTCCGCTCAAGGGCCAGCAGTACACCCTCGAGCAGGCGGCGGTCTACCACATGCTCTCGGCCGAGAGCCTGCTCGGCATCCCGCTGCAGGCCTTCGCCGAGACCGTGATCGGCTTCCTGGTGTTCGGCTCGGCGCTGATGATGACCGGGGCAGGGCGTTTCTTCATCAACCTCTCCTTCGCCCTGTGCGGCACGCTGCGCGGCGGCGCGGCCAAGGTCTGCATCTTCGCCAGCGCGCTGCTGGGCATGATGTCGGGCTCGATCGTCTCCAATGTGCTCACCGCCGGCACCATGACCATCCCGGTCATGAAGCGCACCGGCTTTCGCGCCACCTATGCCGGGGCGATCGAGGCCTGCGCCTCCACCGGCGCGGTGCTCGCCCCGCCGGTCATGGGCGCCACCGCCTTCGTGATCGCGCAGTTCCTGGGCGTCAGCTATGCCGAGGTGGCGCTCGCCGCGGTCATCCCGGCGCTGCTCTACTACTTCGGCCTGTTCATGCAGGTGGACGCCTATGCCGCGCGCCACGGTCTGGCCGGCCTGCCGCGCAGCGAACTGCCCACCCTGCGGCAGACCTTCCGCGAGGGCTGGTACTACCTGTTCGTGATCGCGCTGCTGATCTTCATGCTGCTGGTGATGAAGCGCGAAAGCCACGCGCCGTTCTGGGCCACCCTGCTGCTGCTGGTCCTCAACCAGGCCCTCAACCGCGAGAAGTGGACCTGGGCCACGGTGCTCAAGTTCTTCGAGGTGAACGGCCGCACCTTCGTCGAGCTGATCGGCATCCTGGCCGGCTGCGGCCTGCTCATCGGCGCCTTCTCCATGACCGGGGTGATCTCCAGCCTGGCCAGCGATCTGCTTCGCATCGCGGGCAGCGATGCGCTGCTGCTGCTGGCCATGACCGCGGTCACCAGCCTCGTGCTGGGCCTCGGCCTCACCACCACCGCCTGCTACATCTTCCTCGCCATCCTGGTCGGCCCGGCCCTCGAGAAGGCCGGCCTGAACAAGATGGCCGTCCACATGTTCGTCTTCTACTGGGGCATGCTCTCCTCGATCACGCCGCCGGTGGCGATCGCCTCCTTCGCGGCCGCCGGCATTGCCGGCGCCCCGGCCATGAAGACCGGCTGGGAGTCCATGCGGGTGGGCTCGATCATCTACTTCCTGCCCTTCTTCTTCGTGCTCGACCCCGCGCTGGTGCTGCAGGGGTCCTGGGCGCAGGCGCTTTGGCTCACCGCCAAGTGCGGCATCGGGATCTGCTTCATCTGCGGGGGCATCCAGGGCTATCTGCTGATGGTGGGCAACCTGCAAGGGCTGGGCGCGCTGGAATGGCCGGTGCGACTGCTGCTCATGGTCGGCGGGGTGCTGCTTGCCACGCCGGCCGGTCCGCTGCTGCCGGTCGGCGCGGCCACGCTGCTCATCGCCGCGGCGGTCTGCCTCGTGCTGGCCACCGGCCTGTCGGTGTTCCGACTGCGGCGGGTCTGACAACGCGGGCGCGCGGCATCGCGCGTCCATCCTCATCCGGAACCGGGAGAACCAGAATGCTGATCGACGAGATGGTGGGCGAACGGGTGCGGCTGCGCATCGATGCCGATGGCGTGGCCGATGTCCGCCTGTGGCGCGCCGACAAGATGAACGCGCTCGATGCGACCATGTTTGCCGCCCTGATCGAGACCGGCGAGCGGGTCTCGCGCATGCCGTCGGTGCGTGCGGTGGTGCTCTCCGGCGAGGGCCGTGCCTTCTGCGCAGGCCTGGACACCTCGCGCTTCGGCCAGATGGCCCAGGGCGGGCAGGGCGCCGGGCCGGTGGCCGGCACCACCGGCCGCGACATCACCTGGCGCAGCCACGGCCTGGCCAATGCCGCGCAGCAGGCCGCCATGATCTGGACCCAGGTGCCGGTGCCCGTGATTGCCGCGGTGCACGGGGTGGCCTTCGGCGGCGGCCTGCAGGTCGCGCTTGGCGCCGACCTGCGCTACATCGCGCCCGACGCCCGTCTGTGCGTGATGGAGATCAAGTGGGGTCTGGTGCCCGACATGGGGGGGGCGCTGCTGATGCGCACGCTGATGCGCTCGGATGTCATCCGCGAACTCACCTACACCGGCCGCATCGTCGATGGCCGCGAGGCGCAGGCGCTCGGCCTGGCCACCCGGGTCTGCGACGATCCCTACCAGACCGCGCTGCAGACCGCCCGCGAGATGAGCCAGAAGAATCCGCACGCCCTGCGCGCGGCCAAGCGGCTGCTCACCGTGGCCGATCAGGGCGATCCCGCCGCCATCCTGCTGGCCGAGTCGGTGGAGCAGGCCCGTCTGATCGGCAGCCCCAACCAGGCCGAGGCGGTGCGTGCCAACCTCGAGAAGCGGCTGCCGAACTTCGCCGACCCGGTCTGATGCCGCCTGCGTTCAGCGCGGCAGCGAGGCCGTGAAGGTCTGCAGCGCAGCGCGGTAGGCATCCGCGGCCTGCGCATGCAGGTCGCTGTGGTTGCCCTGCGCGATCGCGATGAAGCGCGCGCCCGGCGGTGCAGCCTCGAACAGCCGTCGGCCGAGGCCGATCGGCACGGTACGGTCGGCCTCGCCATGCAGCATCAGCAGGGGCAGTCGCAGCGTGGCCAGGCGTTCGCGTGAGTCGAAACCGAATCCGGCGATCCGCGCCAGCCAGGCCGCCGGCCGCGCCTGCTGGCCGGCCAGATCGGGCAGGCTGCTGAAAGTCGATTCCAGGATCAGCCCGGCGCACTCGCCCCTGGGCAGGGCTGCGGCCAGGGCCACCGCCACCGCGCCGCCCAGGGAGTGGCCGAAGATCAGGCGTTGACTCGGATCGGGCTGGCGTCGGACGAGTTCACGCCAGGCTCGGTGCGCGTCGGCCAGCAGGCTGGCTTCGTCGGGCACGGCCGGGCTGCTCTCGCCCCAGCCGCGATACTCCACCGCCAGCACCGACAGGCCTGCCTCGCGCAAGGCCTGCATCTTGGGCTGGTTGCGGTAGAGGTTGCGGAAGCTGCCGTGCAGGTAGAGCACGGTCGGCGCGTCCGTGCGGGCGGCTGGCATCCACCAGAGCTGCAGGCGCTGCCCGGCGGACTGCGCGTCGTCGGAGGTCACGAACCAGCGCTCGTCGGGCGCGGCCGGTGTGGGCAGGGGGTCGGGCAGGGCACGCGAAGGCCGGTAGACCGCCATGCGCAACTGCTCGTCAAGCGCGGCGCAGCCGCTCTGGAGGAGCACGCCGGCCAGGACCAGGGGCAGCGCGGCCCGTCGCGCCAGTGAGCCCCCCCGCGCCGGTGGGCGCCCTTGCCTCAGCGAATCGCGTAACCGACGGTCCACATCACCCCGGAGTTGCCGAAGAGCACCATCTCCAGCGAGCCACGACCGATCTGCCAGCCCACCGAGGGGATGACCACCGGCGCAATGCCGGAGCGGTTGAAGGGGATCTTGTCGCGGTACTCGCCCTTGTAGCCATGAAGCAGGCCGCCCACGACCTTCAGGTAGGCTCCCGGCAGCCGTTCGGTGGAGTCCCAGCGACGGCCGATGAAGGCGAGCGTGCTGGGTTGGTCGAACGAGTTGTGGAAGTGGGCCAGTCCGGCCAGCCAGCCGTCATCGCGGATGCGTTCCAGGCCGATCAGGCGCTGCTGGTTGTTGTGATCGGGGCTGGGATGGAAATGCCGGGTGTAGAGGCTGGTGCTGATGACCCAGCGGGCAGCCTGAGCGTCCTTGCCGGCAGACTCGCCCGAGCCGGTCGGGCCCGATTGGGCGCGCGCGACGCCCACGGTGCCAAGCAGGATCAGCAGAGCCAGGAACCGCATCAGGCGGGCAGGCGACACAGCGGTCATGGAAGGTATCCGGGCAGAGGGCGGGGCACGGGCGACGGAGCGTTGCCCGCGGTAGGCACTATAGCGGTGCGCCGGCAGTCTGCCCGAAACCTCCTCTCCTCATGCGGCCTTTGGGGCCGATTCATCCCGCGTGTAGCATCGGTGGTCCCCTAGTCTGCTGGCCTTGCGCCGTCCGAATGGTGACCTTCCAGACCTGTCAAGCCGTTGCCGCGCGTCCATCGCGTCGCGTCGCCGGTCCGGTGCGGGCCTCGGCGCTGGCGCTGGCCTTGTGTGTCGGCGCGCCCCATGCGCTGGCCGCCCCCGCCCTGGGCGGCATGTCGGTGCTTTCCGAGTTCGGTGATCCGCTGCGGGCCGAGATCGAGATCCGCGATGTCTCGGCGGCCGATGCCGACAGCATCGATGCGGCGATCGGCTCGCGCGAGGACTATGCCCGTCTCGGACTGCCCTACCCGGCAGCGCTGGAAGGCGCGCTGGTTCGCGTCCAGCGGCGGCCGGGCAACACGGTCACGGTCCGGATCGCCAGCCGTGGCCCGGTGGCTGATCCCGAACTGAACATGGTGCTGGTGCTGTCCGGCCGGTTCGGACGGTACCTGCGCAACTACCAGCTCTCCACCACCGCATCAGCCAGTGCGCCGGTGGCTGTCTCGCCGGTGCCTGCGCCCGCCGCAACGCCCGCGCCAGCCGCGGGACCGGCTTCGGCGTCCGGGCCTTCGGCCAGCACGCCCGATGCCGCCGAGCCCAATCCGCGGCGCCTGGACCTCACGCCCGTGCCCTCCCGGGTCGAGGAGCCCGAGCCCCCGCGGGTGGCCGAGCCTGCGCCCAGCCAGACTGCCGTCGCTCCTGCGAGCCTGCCGCCCGTCAATCCGGTGGTGTCTGCCGCGGGCGGCGCTGCGCCGGGCAAGCCCGACGCCCGATCCCTGGTGGCCGAGGCGAAACCCGGGCGCAGCGTGCGCGTCCGTCCGGGCGACACCGCCTCCACCATCGTGCGGCAGTTCAAGCCGGCCGATGTCACCGACCGGCAAGCGGTGCTGGCCTTGTATCGGCGCAACCAGGCGGCGTTCGGGGGCAGCCCGGATCGCCTGGCTGCCGGCGTGCTGCTGCAGGTTCCCGACGACGCCGAATTGCGCGCCGCGCCCCGGCACGAAGCCAGCGCCGAGGTGAAGCCCGCAACGCCCGCTCGCGCCGCCGGTGCGCCGCCGGCCGATCGACTGGTGCTCTCGGGCGAGGGTGGCAAGGCGGGCGGCAAGGGTCGTCTCGGCAGCGACAAGGCCGCCAGGGTGGCCGCGCTTGAGACCGCCAAGGCCGAGGCGGATTCGCGGATCCGCGATCTGCAGAAGAATGTCGATGACCTGAACCGGTTGCTCGAGATCCGCGATCGGCAGCTAGCCCGCCTGCAGGAGAACGCGCAGCGGCGTCCGGTCGAGCCGGGCGCGGCGGGCGTCACGCCGGTCTCGGCGATCGGGCCGGCCCCCGGCGCGGCGCCGATCCCACCCGCGGGCAATCCCCCCGTTCAGGTCGCAGCCGCCGATGCCTCAGCGGTCCCGGCTCCTGCGCCGGCCCCCGCGGCTGCCCCCGCAATCACGCCGCCCGCACCGTCCCAGCCACCAGCGCCGGTTGCTGCCAAGGCACCCGAACCCGCTGACGACGATATCGGCAGCCTGCTCGCCGACTGGCGGGTGCAGGCCGCGGCGGGTCTGTTCGCCGCCATGCTCGTGCTCACCGGGGTGATGCTCACCCTGCGCTCCACCAAGCCGGGCGGCAAGCGCAGCCTCACCGCCCGCGATGGTCCGCCCGCGGCGCAGCGCTCCAAGGCCCCGCGGGGTCGGGCGGCAGCGCGGTGACCCCGGCTTGCCGGACTCTGAGGGCGCCTGCGGGCGCCCTCTTGCTTGAGGCCTTCGGTGTTCGGCCCGTGTGAGCCTGACGCCGCCCTCGCCTGGGCGGCGGAGCACCGGGCCATTCGGCGCGCGGCGTTGATCCGGCGCTCGCCCTGGGGGATCACCCTGCGGCTCGATGCGCAGCCGGGCCCCTGCTTCCTGAAGTGCCTCCCCCCGGCACAGGCCGCAGCGGCAGCGACCACCGCCGCGATCTCGGCCTTGCTCGGGGACGCGGTCTCCCGCGTGCTCGCAGTCGATGCCGAGCGCGGCTTGCTGCTCAGTGCCGATCACGGCGGTCATGCCATCGCGCCCGACGCGCCAGTCGAGGAACGGCAGGCTGTCCTGCAGGCCTATGCGCGCCTGCAGGCCGTCGCGGTCGCGGGGCTTGACCGGCTCTCGGCGGTGCCGCGCTGGTCGCTGAGCGAACTGCTGGCGCGCGTGGATCGGTTCCTCGGTGGCCGGTTCGACGACCCTCAGGCGGATACCGTCGCCCGCCTGGCCGACTTCCTCGGTCCGCGCCGCGCCGGGTTGATCGGCGATGCGCTTGCCGCAGCCCGGACGCCGCTGCGGGCCCGGCTCGAGGCTTGTGATGCGTTGCCGCTCACGCTGGAGCACGGTGATCTGCACCTCAGCAATGTGGCGGTGCTGGCCGACGGGCAGCGGGTCTTCCACGACTGGGACAATGCCCTGATCGGCCCGGTCGGCCTGTCCCTGAGCAGTCTGATCGGGCCGGCCACCGCCTTGACCGATGGGCTGCACGACCGGGATGAGTCGTCGTTCCTCGCCGCCTGCTACGCCGAGTGCCTGGCCTCGGAGGGCGTGGCACCGCTCGCCTCGATTCGCGCCGGCCTGCCCGCCGCGGTGCTGGCCGGCCTGCTGGTGCGGCTCACCGCCTATGCCCAATACCCGCCCCACGATGACGCCAGCCGCGAGGTCTGTGTGCCCGATCTGGTCGCGATCTCGGACGCGATCCTGGCCTGGTGCGCGCGCCTCGCGCTGCCGCACCCGTTGGCCAGCAGCGCGATCATTCATCTGCTTGCCGCGCATCAGCGCGAGGATCTTCTGCTCGATCTCGCCCGTGAACGCGGCGCCGAGGCCTTGCTGGGGGCGGCGGGAGGCACGCTTGCGGGCGATGCGGGCGATGCCGGCGATGCGGGCGATGCCGGCGATGTCGGGAACGACGCTGGCGAAACCCTCATGGCCCGCCGGCCGGCGACCGCGCTGGCCGTGGCCCGCTGGGCCCAGGCCGAGGCGGCGGCGCGCGCGCCCGGCACCGTCCCCGCGCTCTCGGTCGATGGCGCTGCCCGACAGGATGACTCGCTGCTGACGATCGCGGCCGATGTCGGTTCGGGCATGCTCGCCGAGCATGGCTGTCTGGCGCTGCAGGAGGCCTTTCCCGCCCGTCTGCTCGCGGCCTGTCTGGCGCATCACGATGCGCAACCGCCCGGCTCCCAGGAGGGCCTGCCGGTGGGTGATCAGCGTGTGATGCACCCGTTGCCGCTGGCGGGCCCCTTCAACACGCCGGCCCTCTACGCCCAGCCGCTCGTGTTGCGGCTGATGTCGTCTCTGCTCGGACCCGATTTCCTCATCGGCAGCATCACCCTGGTGGTCTCGCGCCCGGGCGCCAGCGCCCAGCACCTGCATGCCGATCATCCGCCGCTCTATCCGCACGCTGCCGGCGGCGCCTGGCTGCCACCCCACGCGGTCACGCTGCTGGTTCCGCTGGTCGCCACGGATGACGAGGTTGGCGGCACCGAGCTCTTCAAGGGCAGTCATCGTGGCGAGGGAGACCCGCACGGCCTGCAGGGCGGCCAGACCCACCCGCTGCCCCTCGGCAGCGGCCTGCTCTTCGATTACCGGCTGCTGCACCGGGGTCTGGCCAACCGGTCCGGCCGTGATCGGCCGGTGCTGAGCATCGTCTACCAGCGCAGCTGGTTCCGGGATGCGGTCAACTTCAGCCGCTTCCCGCCGCTGCAGATGGGCTTCGAAGAACTCAAGCGTGTCCCGGCGCCCTTGTCGGGGCTGTTCCGCCTGGTCCACCTCACCCACGACTGAGACGCCGCCGGCATGACCTCCTCATCACATCGCGGGGCGCGTCCTGCCGCCGAGCAGCCCTGCGCGCCCGAGGGGCGCGGCTATGTGCTCGACGAGCCCTACACCGCCCGCTACTTCGATCTCCAGAGCCCGGCCCGCATGCGGCACTCGATGCGCTGTGCCGGCTTCGATCCCGCGACGCCGATCGCGGGCTTTCGTTATGCCGAGCTCGGCTGCGGCAACGGTGCCACGCTGGCGATGCTGGCGGCGCTGCACCCTGACAGCAGCTTCCTGGGCATCGACCTGAACCCGGTGCACATCGCTGCAGCCACCGAGCTTGCGCGGTCGGCCGGGCTGGGCAACCTGGTGTTCCTGCAGGCCGACATCACGCAGGCCTGTGCGATGCCCTGGGGCGTCTTCGACTACATCACCGCGCACGGCGTCTATGCCTGGGTCGACGCCGAGGTGCGTGACGGCCTGCTGCGCTTCATCGGCCAGCACCTCGCGCCGCAGGGCATGGCCTATGTGTCATACAACGCCTTGCCGGGCTGGTCGGCAAAGGAACCCCTGTGGCGGCTGCTCGATCATCACATCGCCGACCTGCCGGGGGGCTCGGTGGCGCGGGTCAGCGAGGGCCTGCGTTTTCTCGAGTTCCTGCGGGAGGCCGGGGTGCCGTACTTCGCGCAGAACCCGGTCGCGGGTGAGCATCTCGAGATGCTGCGCGCCGAAGACCCGCGCTATGTGGCGCACGAGTTCTGCAACCGTCATTTCGCGCCGCTCTATTGCTCGACCCTCTTTGCGCAGGCGCGTCGCCAGGGGCTGGTGTTCGTGGCGCAGGCCGAGACCCGGCCGAACCTGCCCTTCGAGCGTGTGCCGCCAGCCTGCCTCGACTACATTGCCCGCATCGCGGACTTCGAGGAACGCGAGATCGCGAGCAGCCTGCTGCGCAACGACGGTTTTCGAACCGACCTCTACATGCGCGCCTGGCCGGCCGCAACCGACCTGGAAGACAGCCCCCTGTGGGATCAGGCCTTCACCACGATCACACCGCTGCGTGACATTCCGGCCGAGCTGATCTGCGGCTCGCGCCGATTCAGCCTGACGGATGATCTGGTCGATGCGATCACCACCGGCTGCGTGGCCGGCAGGCTCACGCTGCGCGAACTCGCGGCCCTGCCGAGGCTGCGGCGCCACTCGCCGCGGCTGGTGCTCGAGACCGCGCAACTGCTCGAGCTCTCCCGCCACTATGCGTTCCTGATCGAGCCTGCACCAGACGATGAAGCGTGCGTCGCCGAGGACTGGTCTCTCGCGGCCGACAGCGCCCGGGTGCTGCTGGCATCCCGGTTGCGCGATAACGGCTTCGGCCACATGGCAGCCCCTCGGCTGGGCTCGGCGATCCGCCTCGATGTGAGCTCGTCACTGGCCGTGCTGTGTCTCGATGCAGACGGCCCCGGTGTCCCGGGTGCGCGTCTGGCAGATCGGCTCAACCGGGACTGGCCGGAGCTGCTTGCCTTCCGGGTGACCGAGGCCTGGGCGAGCGGCTTTCTCGACGACTTCAAGGCCCACTGGGGACCGGTGCTGCGCAAGCTCGGCGCAATCCGCCCGCGCTGAAGGCAGGCGTGGGCAGCGGGCTGCTGTCGGCGCGCTCGGCCATCGGCGTGGTGCGTCGGGCTCAGCAGCCCACGCCGTGCTTGCCGTAGGCGCCGTGCTTGCCATGCCCGCCGCTCACGCCATGCTTGCCGTGATGGACGGGGATGGGGCCGCAGCCCGGGTAGACAGGGACGCTCTCGCAGCCATGCTTGCCCAGGTAGGTGCTGCCGCCGTGCTTGCCGTGATGCACGCTCGCACCGTGCTTGCCGTGGTAGACCGGCGAGGTACCGCAGTCGGAGCCGCTGATGCCGTGCTTGCCATAGCCATGCCCGCCGATGCCGTGCTTGCCATACCCATGCTTGCCGGCGTGAACATCGCAGCCGTGCTTGCCATAGCCGGCCCCGCCGATGCCGTGCTTGCCATACCCGTGCTTGCCGTGAACCGGCTGGGTTGCGGGTTCGCAGCTCCCGCAGTAGAGCGACTGGAGCTGGCGACGCAGATCTGGCAGTGATGGGCCGCTGGCGCAGGCGGTGCCCGCGCCTGCCGTGCTGATGGGGGCACAGCCCGCGCGGTCGGGAGTCCATCCGCTGCCTTGCGCGGTCTCGCGAACGGTCGGCATGCTGTTGCCCAGCAACCGGTCGAGTGCCTGACCGTTCAGGCCGGGCAGGCAGCGCAAATCGCCGCCGCGACGCGAACCCAGCCCATCGACGATCAGCGACTGCTCGTCGCGGGTGACCACCAGGCCTTCGATGCGCGGCCCGGCACCGTTCGCGCCGGGGCTCACCTGCAGGGTGATCTTGGTGCCGTCATTCAGCATGAACCGCAACGGGCCCGACAGATCGGAGCCGCTGCCGGTCCTGCCCGAGAGATCGTCAGGCAGGGTGGTCGTCACCGGCGGCTGGGCCTCGGTGTTGATGATCCGCACCTGGCTACTGGCCTCGTCGATCTGCAGCTGGTGGCCGTTGCTCAGGCGGATCGCCACGCCGTGTGCATCGCCGCCCATCGGCATCACGCGCCAGAGCGCCGGTTGGCTGAAGGCGGCGGGCAGTGCCTGCTGGAAGCTCGGTAGGACGGTTGTGACGGTCATGGCGGCGCTCGAAGGACGGCAGTGCGGCGATGCGGCGGCCGCCGCTTCGCGAGCTGCGATTGAACCCGGCGATCAGGTGGCTTGCCAGATGGGGCGCGTGCTAGCTCGGGTCCGCCCTAGCTGGGGTTGACCCCAGCATGGGCAGCCGTTGTTGCGGGACGGCCTGCCGGGCTGTTGCCCGGCGGGCCGTCGTCGGCATCAGCCGGCGCGTGCCAGGCTCTGCAGGGCGGTGCTGAGCGAGTTGGTCATGGTCATGGCCTGGGTGGAGTAGAGCTGGAACTGCTGCGAGGCGACGGTCAGCTCCTGGGTGATGCTCGGACGCAGCTTGTCGTCGGTGCAATCCTGCAGCTTCTTGGCCAGCTCTTCCAGCTTCTTGGCCTGGCAGTCGAGCAGGTCGCCCCACTTGCCGGCGATGATCTCGAGCCAGCTCGGGCAGCAGTGCTTGTCGCCGCCGCCATGGTCGTCGTCGCAGTCGCCGCCACCGCCGGGCTTGTCGCAGCCGTAGAGGGTCTCGAGCTGTTTGCACAGATCGGGGGCCTTGGGATCATCGGCGCAGACCTTGGTCTTGTCGAAGTCGGATTGCTTCGCGAGGACGCAGCCGCCTTTTGTGGTCACCCAGCCGATGCCGTTGGCGTTCTCGTACACGGTGAGCTTGCCGTCGCCCACGAGCTTGTCGAGTTCCTTGCCGTTCATGCCCTGGTAGACCTTGAAGTCGCCCTTGGTGGTCTGGGCCAGGCCATCGACGATCAGCGACTGGTCGCCCTTGGTGACGACCACATTGTTGGCCAGCCACTCATTGCCGTTGTTGTAGGGCACGGTGTTGACGGTGATCTTGGTGTCGTCGGCGAGCACGAAGGTGGCGGTGCCGAAGAAGCGGCCCTCGTCGCCGGCCACACCGTTCCAGTCCACATGCGGGTCGCCCCAGATGGTGGTGACTTCCGGCGGCGTGGTGCAGTTGTTGATGATCTTGATCTGGGAGCTGTTCTCGCTGAACTGCAGCTCGTAGCCGTTGTCGAGCTTGACGGTCATGGTGCCACCCGTGGTGGCGCTGCCGCTGTTCTGGGAGGTGATCTGCCAGGTGGGCTTGTTGCAGGTCGGCGAAACGGTGTTGCAGTTGACGGCGGAGGTGGCGGCGACGGTCATGATGGGTGTCCTCGTGGTGTTTGGATGGCGCCGGTGTGTTGGCGACGACCGCAGTGGACCATCGTGGCGCAGGCCCGGGAAAGCTGGGGCGTGCGATAGCTGGGGTTCGCCCCAGCCCGGCAAGCGGTGTCCGCGTGAGAAAAGTCACGACAGCCTCGAAATAGCCGCTCAGACCGATGAATGGGCGCTTGGCCCGGCATCAGCGGCCATGCCAGACTGCAGGCCTGTCGAGGCTTCGCGTGCGGGTGTGCCCTGAACCTGCGCGAGCGCTCTCCCGGTCAACGCATCATCGGACGGACATCATGAGCAACCTGAACTTCCAGAACATTTCCGGCAACATCCAGACCTCGGCGGCTGGCAATGTGGCCAACGGCGGCAAGAAGTCCACCTGGTACGAGGCCCTCGCCAATGCCTGGGGCCAGTCGCTCGACGGTCAGGCCGGTCAGCTCGAGAGCCTGGCGCAGCAGATCAACGAGGGTGACGACAAGCCCTCCACCCTGACCATGCTCTCGGCGGAGTCGGCCAAGATGCAGTTCATGGCCACCAGTTCGTCGTCCTCGCTCACCTCGGTGGGTCAGGCGCTCGAGACCATGGCTCGCAAAGGCTGACAAAGGCCGCTCCCGCCATGTCCGTCGCTTCTCTCGGTTCCGGCGTGCCTGCGGCAACGCCCGCGATCAAGCCCGCCGACCCGACCTTCTCGCTCACCGACCTGTCGCGCTTCGATGCTGCCGCCGCGCGCGCAGGCGGTCAGGCATCGTCCGTGCAGCCGCCGGCCTCGGCCGCCAGCTCGCCGACCATGAAGCAGCTGATGAAGCCCTTCGAGCACCTGAGTGCCGAGGCCTCGCAGATGCAGGCGAAGGCCGGCGCCCTGAGCGCGAAGGGTTCCACCCTGACGCCGGGCGAGATGATCATGCTGACGGTGCGCTGCCAGGAATTCATGTTCCACTGCCAGCTCACCTCGAATGTCGCCAACCGCACCTCGGACGGCCTGCAGCAGCTCTTCCGGCAGCAAGGCTGACCGCTGCCGCGGCGGCATGCTCAGCCCGCCGCGGTCTTCGCGGCTGCCTGATCGCGCATGCCCTTGGCCCAGACGATCGCCTGGGCCACGGCATCGAACAGATCATCGGGCACGATCTCGCCAACCTCGGCGCGGTGAAGCAGGGTGCGCGCCAGGCTGATGTCGCGCAGCACCGGCACGCCGGCCTGCTGGGCCCGGTCACGCATCTCCATGGCCAGGGCATCCTCGCCCTTGGCGCTGACCACCGGGATGGGCGTCTTCTCGGGGTGGTAGTCGAGCGCGATGGCCACATGGGTGGGGTTCATCACCAGCAGGTGCGCCTGCTCGGCCGACAGCACGGCATTGTTCTCGGCCCATTCACGATGCAGCTGCTTGCGCTTGCCCTTGATGTGCGGGTCGCCCTCATCCTCCTTGTGCTCGCGCTTGATCTCGTCGCGGCTCATGCGCATCTTCTTGAGGTAGGCGTACCGCTGATACAGCACATCGGCCACCGCCACCACGGAGAAGATCGCCACGGTCCAGCCCAGCAGCAGCACGGTGGATGATCGCAAGGCCTCGCCGAAGGCCTGTGCCGAACCGTGGTGCAGCGCGCTCACCCGCATGAACATCTCGCGGGTGACCAGCCAGGCGATCAGGCCGAGCAGCGCGGTCTTGGCCAGAGACTTGATCAGCTCGATCAGGTTCTCGGCCTGGAACATCCGCTTGAGGCCTTCCACCGGATTGAGCCGCTCCAGCTTGGGGCTGAGCGGTTCGGTGCTGAAGACCGGACCCACCTGAAGGAACTCCGCCAGCAGGACCAGCAAGCCCACGGGCGCGGCCACCGACAGCACGATGCCCACCAGCGCCCAGGCGCCGGCGCGGCTCACTTCCCGCATGGCGATGTCGAAGGGCTTGTCGATCGAGCCGATGGCCAGCTCGATGAGGGCCGACAGCTGCGCGCCGGCGTAACCGACCACGAGACTGCCCACCACCAGCGTGGCCAGCAGCCCCACCGTGGCGCCCACCTCGCGGCTCTTGCTGACCTCGCCGCGACGGCGCGCATCTCTGAGTCGCCGCTCGGTTGGCTGTTCGGTGCGTTCGCCGGAATCCTGCTGGTCAGACATCGGGCTCGCTGCTAGAAGGGCGGTTCAGGGTGGCCCCGAATCCGTGATGCATGTCCGTGGTGGCCACGCTTGTTCGTGCATTAGTGCACCGCCATGGCGCGCACCGCTTCAGATAATAAGTTCGATCATGAGCGCCAAGCTGTCCGTGTCGTCGACTCAAGCCTGCCGTCCGGCGGATTCGTCCGGGACTGCGCGCGGTCGTCTGGCGTGCGCGGCTGTGGCGCTGTGGCTGCCGGTGGTCCTGCCGGCATCGGCTTGGGCGCAATCGATCCTGTCGCGATTGCCGGCAGATGCCCGGGAGCCCATGGGCTGCGCGCTGACGCAGACCCTGATCGGCGGCGGCCAGGAATCTCCAGCGCGAGCGAAGTTCGCGCTGGCCCTCGGACCCTGCGCAGCCGTGACCGTGCCGCAGCAGGCCGCAGCATCGCGTGATGTGCCGGTTATGCCGGCGTTGCGCCGCATCGACCCCGACCCCGCCACGGCCCGGCTGCTTGCCCCCGAGCCGCCGCCCGCCGAGCCTGCGGCGATGCCGGTGCTGCCCGCGCCCTTGCCGGTGTTTCCGGCATCGCCCGCACCGCGACCCGAGGGCGGTCGCGCCGAGCCGCCGGCCTCGCGTCCGCCTGCCGAGCGCCCGCCGGCGCCGCGGGTGCAGGCCGGGGAGCCGCGGTCGCTTTCCCGCATGCGGGAGGCCGATGGCGTTCTGATGGCCGCGGCTCAGCGCAACGACATCGACCCCCTGCTGCTGCATGCAGTGGCCTGGGTGGAGAGCCGTCATCGTCCCGAGGCGGTGTCGCCCGCAGGCGCGCGCGGCCTGATGCAGGTGATGCCGCAGACCGCAGCCCGTTTCGGCGTGCAGTCGGAAAGCCATCTGCATGATCCGGCGCTCAATGTCGCTGCGGGTGCGGCCTACCTGAAGTGGTTGCAGGGCGAGTTCGGCAATGACCTGTCGCTGGTGCTGGCGGCCTACAACGCTGGCGAGGGCGCGGTGCGCCGCCACGGCAGCCGCGTGCCGCCCTACCCGGAGACCACGGCCTATGTGCGTGATGTGCTTGCAGCCTACCGTGAACTGAGCGCGGGCCGCGCACCGGAAGGAGCGCGTCGATGAGCCTGGAAGCCTACTTCCGCGCCAGCGGCAAGCCGCAGGCCGAGGGCCTGCTCTCGCGCTTCAGCGACCTGGTGCTGGTGGCCGGCGTGATCGCGATCGTGGCGCTGATGATCCTGCCGCTGCCGGCGCTCGCGATCGACGCGCTGGTGGCGGTGAACATCCTGTGCGGCGTGACCCTGCTGCTGCTGGCGATCTACATCGCCTCGCCCTCGGAGTTTCCGGCCTTCCCGAGCGTGCTGCTGGTGACCACGCTGTTCCGGCTGTCTCTGGGCATTGCCACCACCCGCATGATCCTGCTCGAGGGCAATGCCGGTCACATCATCGACACTTTCGGCGCCATGGTGGCCGGCGGCAATCTGGTGGTCGGGCTGGTGACCTTCCTGATCATCACGGTGGTGCAGTTCATCGTGATCGCCAAGGGCGCCGAGCGGGTGGCCGAGGTGGCAGCGCGTTTCTCGCTGGATGCCATGCCCGGCAAGCAGATGTCGATCGACTCCGACCTGCGCGCCGGTCTCATCGACAAGCACGAGGCCCGTCGCAAGCGTTCGGCCCTGGAGCTCGAGAGCAAGCTGCATGGCAACCTCGATGGCGCGATGAAGTTCGTCAAGGGCGACGCCATCGCCGGCATCGTGATCATCCTGATCAATCTGGTCGGCGGGTTGGCGGTGGGCGTGCTGCAGCGGGGCATGGACATGTCCAGCGCGCTGGTGAAGTACTCCATCCTCACCATCGGTGACGGCCTGGTCTCGCAGATCCCGGCGCTGCTCGCGGCGATGTCCGCCGGCCTGATCGTGACCCGCACCAATGGCGACGAGACCGACCGCCATCTCGGCGATTCCATCCGCAAGCAGGTGATGGCCAAGCCGCGGGTGCTGTTGGTGGCCGGTGGCATCTCGCTGCTGATGGCGCTGGTACCGGGCTTTCCGGCGGTGGTCTTCGTGGTGGCCGGTCTCACGCTGATGATCACCGGCGCCATGCTGACGCCGGAGTTGCGCGAGCGTCTGCAGCGCTACCTGCGCCCGGCCAGCAGCTGGCGCAAGCGCCCCGAGGAGGAGAGCGCGGTGGTGGTCACCCGCTCTGCCGAGGTGGTTCCCCAGCCGATGGTGATGCTGCTGCTCGAGATCAGCGGGCCGCAGGCGCGGCAGGTTGACCCGCCGATCTTGCCCGCCGGCTCGATGCGGTGCTGCGCGATTTCAACCTTCGGCTGGGCGTGGCCCTGCCGCGGGTGTCGCTGCACTTCGATCCCTCGCTGCCGCGCTCGAGCTGGCGCCTGCTGGCCTTCGAGGTGCCGATCGCCAGCGGCGAGACCGCGCCCGACGGGGTTCAGGGCATCGTCACCGCCTGCGCTCAGGCGCTGCGCCGGCAGTGTTCGCTGTTCGTGGGCTCGCAGGAGGTGTCACAGCTCTTCACCCGCGCCGCCGAGGACCTGCCCGACCTGGTCAAGGAGGCGCAGCGGCTGGTGCCGGTGTCGCGCTTTGCCGAGGTGTTCCGTCGGCTGGTGGAAGAGGAGGTGGGGGTGCGCAACCTGCGTTCCCTGCTCGGCGGCATCGTCGAGTCGGCGGACCGCGACAGCGATGTCCACACCCTCACCGAGTTCGCGCGGATCGCGTTGCGGCGCGAGCTGTGTCACCGCCATGCGCCCGGCGGCGTGCTGCGCGCGCTGCTGCTCGACCCCGACCTGGAGAATCATCTGAAACAGTCCGTTCGCACCGCGGGTCACTCCCAGCAGCTGGCCATTGATCCGCCCTTTGCCGAGCGGCTGGTGGCGGCGATCGGCGCCGAGGTGGCGCGCACCGGCACGCCGGTGCTGCTCACCACCATCGAGGTGCGGCGTCATCTGCGCAAGCTGATCGAGAACGACCTGTTCGATGTGGCCGTGCTGTCCTTCCATGAGCTCGTGCCGACGCTGCGCATGGAGGTCACGGGCAAGATCGCGGTGCCGCCCGAGCCGGCCCGGCAGATCGCGGCGGAGGCGGCATGAGCCCGTCGCGGATGATCCGGGGTCATGCCCGCGCGCTGGCCATGCTGGCGGTGGCGGCGGCGCTTGCGCTGGCCTCGCTCGCGCTGCCCCAGGAGGCAGCGGCCGGCGTGGCGCCCAACCTCGGACGCAAGGTGAGTCTGGTGGCCCGCGAGCAGCAGCTGCCGGCTTTCCTGAATGACCTGTTCTCGCAGATCGATGTGCCGGTGGCGGTGAGCCAGAGTGCCACCGGCGTGGTCAACGGCCGCTTTGCCGGCACTGCCGACTCGGTGTTCCGCGAGATCGCCCGCAGCTTCTCGCTGGTGGGCTATCACGACGGCGCGGTCATGCATGTCACCTCGGCCTCGGAGATCGGCACGCGAACCTACGGCATCGATCCCGCCCAGGCCTCGCGGGTGCTGCGCTCGGCCGAGGATCTCGGGCTGACCGACCCGCGCAACACCCTTCGCACCACCCGCAGCGGCACGCTGGTGGCGCTGGGGGCGCCGCGCTTTCTGCAGCAGGTGGATGACCTGGTGCGCGCCGAATTCAGCGTGCCGGCGCCGCGCGTGCCTGCCCCTGCCACGGTCACTTCCGCGGCAATGGCGCCGGGTTCGGTGCCGCCAGGCACGATCGGCTTCCGGGTCTTCTATCTGCGTCACGCCTGGGCCCAGGACACGCGGGTTGCCTTCGGCGGGCGGCAGCTGGTGGTGCCGGGTGTGGCCTCGGTGCTGCGCAATGTCACCGCCGGGCTTGGTCAGACCCTGGTTCAGCCGATGGTGCCGGGACAGGCGGCGCCGGGCGCCGCGATGGCCGAGGGCGAGACCCTTCTGCGTCCGTCGCAGCCTCGTCTGCGCGGCAAGGGACTGGCCGACATCGGGCGGATGCCCACCCTCGGGCAGAACGGGCAGGGCGGCGATGCCGGTGATGCCGGTGCCGAGCGCGCGGTGGTCGAGCGCGGAGCCGACCGTGGCGCGCTGGGTGCGGCGGCTGCGGTGGGCCCGGGCTCGCGTTACCTCGTGAGCCAGGTGGGCGGCGCGCATGTCGAGGCCGATCCGCGCTCCAACGCCGTGATCGTGCGCGATGTGGTCGAGCGACTGCCGATGTACGAGCAGCTGATCGCCGCCCTCGACTTCGAACCGCAGATGGTCGAGGTCGAGGCCACCATCGTCGATGTGAATATCTCGCGGCTGCAGGAACTGGGCATCAACTGGCGCTGGATCAACGGCCGCAACGATGTGCTCTTTGGCCGCGGGAACGACTCCGACTCGCGGCTGGCCGCCGGCCAGCAGATCACCCCGACCGGCATGGGCATGTATGTGTCCACGGTGCTGGGCAGCGGCTACAACTTCATCTCGCGCATCAATGCCCTGGCCTCCGATGGCGCGGCCCGGGTGGTATCGCGGCCACAGCTGATCACGCTCTCGAATGTCGAGGCGCTGTTCGACAACAACTCCACCTTCTATGTGCGGGTGGCCGGCCGGCAGGAGGTCGACCTCTTCAATGTGTCGGCCGGCACCTCGCTGCGTGTGACCCCCAATGTGTTCCGCGACCGCGAAGGCTGGCGCATCAAGCTGCTCGTCGCGGTGGAAGACGGCAGCATCTCGAAGCAGCAGGTGGATCAGATCCCGGTGGTCGACCGCTCCACCATCAACACCCAGGCGCTGATCCAGGAGGGCGAGAGCCTGCTGATCGGCGGCATGACGCGCGAGAGCAGCGAGCGTGGCACCGATCGCGTGCCGGTGCTCGGCGATGTCCCGGTGATCGGCAACCTGTTTCGCAACCGCAGCGAGACCACCCAGCGCTTCGAGCGTCTCATCCTGATCACGCCGCGGCTGGTGCAGTCGGGTCGCGTCCAGGCGGCGGCCGCCGCGTTCACCGGTGCGTCCGGTGGCGCCGCAGCCACCGGTGCCGGCGCGGGTGCCTCCCCCGCACCGCGCGTGCCGATGCCGGCGCCCGCGATGCCCGCCGCGGTGGCGCCTGGCGCCCCCGCCGGCCGCACCGAGCCGCGGGTGGACAGCACCTACCGGCATGTCTGGCCCGGCAGTCGGCCTCCCGCCAGCACGAGCGGCTGTCGCGACGCCATGGGGGCGCCATGCTGAGGCGTCAGCGCGAGGAGCCGGTGGTGGCCGAACCCCATCTGCCGGTGGAAGAGCGCGAGGACACGCTGCTCGCGGTGGTCAGCGGACCGCGCGCCGGTGCGCGGCGCCCGCTGGTCGACGGC
>NZ_CEXFHW010000014.1:0-40306 GCF_982640115.1 Quisquiliibacterium sp.
CGTGGTCCTCGCCGCGCAGCCGGTACTCGAAGAGCCGGCACCAGCCCTTGAGGTAGGCCTGGTGATGGAAGTCCCATTCATCGTAGAGCCAGCTGCGGCTCGCCTCGCGGGGCGCGCCGAAGGCGCGTCGCAGCGCGGCCTCGTCGGCATGGCGCTGGCGCTCGCGCGCGACCGGGTCGGCGGGCGCCGTGGACTCGTCTGGCGGCGGCATGGCCTCGGGCAGCGTGCCGGTGTGGCCGCCGCGCAGCTGGCGCTGCACCAGCTCCGGCCGCACCTCGCCGCGGAAGTCCACCGGCATGCCCTCGAAGAGATCGTCGAGCTCGGGCAGGGGGTCGTCGGGCTCGCCGGCCTCGTCGCCGCTGCCGGCGGGCGCGCGCGGCCGCTCCGGGGGCGCATCGGGCATCGGCTCGGGCTCGTCGAGCGCCTCGCCGGCGACGCGCGCGCCGGCCAGCACCCGCAGGCAGGCCATGGCGGCGGCCGCGGTCTGGTAGACATCGGCCTGCCCGCTCGCGAGCGGCTGCGCTGCGGCCAGCATCACGGCAAGCCGCCCGCTCGGGTCGGCCGCGATCAGCGGCCCGGCCGGCGCGCCCAGCGTGAAGCGCACCAGGCCTTCCAGCAGCCCGGCGGCGGGGCTTGCGCCGTCGGGGTCGGGCCGCCTGGCCAGGGCCTGTGCCAGCACCCGCGCGAGGTCGTGGCGGGCGCCGGGATAGCGCCGGGTCATGGCACTGTCGATGCGCAGGTCTTCCAGCATCATGAACAGCCGGCGCATCACCGAGGGCGGGCGCCAGAGCGCGAAGAAGCGCTCGAGCTCGCTGGGCTGGCCCAGCGGCGCGCGCCGTTCCGGCGGCAGCCCGGGCAATCGCTCGCGGGCCTGCGCCAGACTGAAGCCGAAGGTGCCGTTCTCGTAGAAGCCGAGCTGGTGCAGCACCGAGATCCGGTACAGGCCGAGGTTGTGGCGGGCCTCGTCGAAGACCTCGACCGCGGCCGGCAGGTAGATGGCGGTGCCGTCGGTGGTGGCGCCCTCGGGCCGGAACTCGCCGGTGAGCGCATCGGCCGGTTTCAGGTGCAGGTAGCGGCCCGACAGGCCCTGGGTGAACAGCGAGAGCACCCGCTGCGCATCCGAGAGCTCGACCCGGCCGGGCGCGGCGGCCGGCGCCGGCGCGGTCGCGTCGCGGGCGGCTGGCGCGGCCGGCGCGTTGCTCACGGCAGGATCACATCGACGATCGCCGCCACCGCCTGCTGCACCTGCGCGTCATCGGTGACCGCGCGCGAGATCGCGGCATCGCAGGCGCGCCGCGGCGCGATGCCGCCGGCGATCAGTTGCGCGGTGTAGATCAGCAGCCGCGTGCTCACACCCTCCTCGAAGCCGTGCTCGCGCAGGTGCCGCACCTTCTGGCCGATGGTGGCCAGGCGGTGCGCGGTGTCGGCATCGACCCCGCTCTCGTGGGCGATCACCTGCGCCTCGAGTTCGACGCCGGGGTAGTCGAACTCCAGGCTCACGAATCGCTGGCGGGTGGAGGGCTTGAGGTCCTTGAGCGCGCTCTGATAGCCGGGGTTGTAGGAGATCACCAGCAGGAAGTCGGGATGCGCGTCGAGCTGTTCGCCGGTCTTCTCGATCGGCAGGATGCGGCGGTGGTCGGTGAGCGAGTGCACCACCACCGTGGTGTCCTTGCGCGCCTCGACCACCTCGTCGAGGTAGCAGATCGCGCCGCTGCGCACCGCGCGGGTGAGCGGCCCGTCCATCCAGACCGTGCTGTCGCCCGAGAGCAGATAGCGGCCGACCAGGTCGGTGGCGGTGAGGTCCTCGTGGCAGGCCACGGTGATCAGCGGGGTCTCGAGGCCGCGGCGCGGGGTGTCGGCCTGGCGGAACAGCCGCCAGGCCATGTGCTCGACGAAGCGGGTCTTGCCGCAGCCGGTGGGGCCCTTGAGCAGCACCGGCAGCCGCGCCGCGTAGGCGGCCTCGAAGATCGCGACCTCGTCGCCCAGGGGCAGGTACCAGGGCTCGCGCTCGAGGCGGTGGCCGCCGGCGGCGTCGGGCAGGGCGGGTGTGGATGCGCTCATGGCTCAGAACCCCAGCTGGCGTGCGGCGAGATCCTTCATGATCTCCTCGGACCCGCCGCCGATCATGTTGACCTTCACCTCGCGATACACCCGCTCCACCCGCGTGCCGCGCATGTAGCCCATGCCGCCCAGGATCTGCACCGCCTGGTCGGCGCAGAACTGCAGGGTCTGCATCGACTGCACCTTCAGCATGGAGAGCTGCGCGACCAGCACCTTGGGGTCGCCGGCGCCGTGCTGCACCCGCCAGGCGAGGTCTTCCATGAAGGTGCGGGTGGTCTCGACGCGGATCGCCATGTCGACCAGCTTGTGGCGGATCACCTGCCGCTGCGACAGCGGCTCGCCGAAGGTATGACGCTGCCGGGCCCAGTCGAGCGCATCGTTCAGGCAGACCTGCGCGAAGCCCAGCGCGCCGGCGGCCATCCAGAGCCGCTCGCCGTTGAAGTTGCGCATCACGATCGGAAAGCCGCGGTTGAGCTCGCCGATCAGGTTGGCCGCCGGGACCCGGCAGTTCTCGAAGCGCAGCTGCGCGGTGTCGGAGGCCCACCAGCCCATCTTGTCGAGCGCGGTGCGGCTGAAGCCGGGCGTGTCGCGCTCGATGAGCAGCAGCGAGACACCGCCTGCGCTGCGGTCAGCCGGATTGGTGCGCACCGCCACCGTGAAGTAGTCGGCCCGCACGCCGGAGGTGATGAAGGTCTTTTCGCCATTGACCACGAAGTGATCGCCGTCGAGCACCGCGGTGGTCCGCAGCGCGGCCACATCGGAGCCGCCCGAGGGCTCGGTGATGGCCAGCGCCGAGATCTTCTCGCCGGCCAGCACCGCTGGCAGCACCCGCTGCTTCATGGCTTCGCTGCCGGCGTTGAGGATCGGCGGCGAGCCGATGGTGTGCGACATCAGCGAGGCGCTCACCCCGCCGCTGCCGCCCCAGGCGAGCTCTTCGGCCAGCACGATGCGGTGGAACACATCGCAGGGCGTGCCGCCGTACTGCTCGGGATAGCCCAGGCCGAGCAGGCCGGCCTGCGCCGCGCGCGGGTAGAGCTCGCGCGGGAAGCCGCCGGCCTCGTCCCAGGCGGTGGCGTGGGGCGCGATCTCGCGCACCGCGAACTGCCGCACGGTCTGGCGGAAGAGCTCGTGCTCGGGGCTGTAGTAGTTGGGGTTTCGAAAGGCGGTGAGCGGCGTGGCGGGGTTCATGGCGGGGGTCGCAAGATGCAGTCCCCGATCGTATCGCGCCCCGGTGCCGGCGGCGGCCGTTGCGGTCCCATCCCCTTTCATCGGAGACATCGCATGCCCCTCGACATGTCCGCCATCGGCCGCGAGGTCGGCCCCTCCACCGTCAGCTGGGATTCCCGCGACGCGATGCTCTACGCCCTGGGCGTGGGCGCGGGTCAGGCCGATCCCTACGACGAGCTGCGCTTCACCACCGAGAACTCCGAGGGGCAGGCGCTCGCGGTGCTGCCGGTGTACGCGGTGGTGCTGATCCAGCGCTCGGGCACCCGCGCCGAGATGGGCCCGATCGACCGCACCAGGCTCGTCCACGCCGAACAGGGCTTCGTGCTGCACAAGCCGCTGCCGGTGGAAGGGTCGGTGCAGGTCACCACGAAGATCACCGGCATGTACGACAAGGGGTCGGGCGCGCTGGTGACCACCACCTCGCGCGCGGTCGACGCGGCCAGCGGCGAGCTGCTGGTGGAGGCCGACTCGGCCGCGTTCATCCGCGGCGAGGGCGGCTTTGGCGGGCCGCGCGGCCCGGCCGGCGCCGAGCCCTGCCCGAGCCGCGCGCCCGACATCGAGATCGCCACCGGCACCCGCCCTGACCAGGCGCTGCTCTACCGCCTGAGCGGCGACCGCAATCCCCTGCACAGCGACCCGGCCTTCGCGCGTCGCGGCGGCTTCGACCGGCCGATCCTGCACGGCATGTGTACCTACGGCATCACCGGCCGCCACCTGCTGCATGCGGTCTGCAGCGGCGACCCCGCGCGCCTGCGCTCGATGTCGGCCCGCTTCACGCGGCCGGTGATGCCAGGCGATCCGCTCACCGTGCAGGCCTGGGTGGAGGGCGACACGGTGCGCTTCCGTACCCTGGGCGCCGGCGGCCAGCCGGTGATCGATTTCGGCACGCTGCGGCGCGCCGCCTGACGACCGCGCGACCCGGGCCGAACCCGCCCGCGCGGCCTGAACGCACCCGCGCCGCTTGCGCGCGGGCGTCTCAGCCCGGCTCGCCCAGGTCGATCACGCCCCGGGCGGCGAGTTCCTGCAGGCGCTCGGGCGGCACGCCGTGCGCACCGAGCACCTCGGCGGTGTGCTGGCCCACCCGTGGTGCCACCGAGAGCGGTGCGCCGTTCTCGAAGCGCGCAATGCCGGGCAGGCGCGCCACCGGCACCGGCCGGGGCATGTCGGGCTGCTCGAGCCAGGCGATCAGGTCCACGGCCTTCACCTGCGGCTCTTCCAGGAAGTCGGCATAGCGGTTGACCCGCTCGTGCATGACCTGGTGGGCGGCCAGCCGCTCCGACCACTGGGCGCTGCTGCGGGTGAGCAGCTGCTCGCGCAGGATGCCCAGCAGCAGGGCCTCGTGCTGATGGCGCCCGTCGGCGCCCGCGAAGCGGGCATCGGCGGCGAGGTCGGGCCGCTCGAGCGCGCCGCACAGCGCCAGCCACTCGCGGTCGCGGATCGCGGTGATCGACAGCCAGCCGTCGGCGGTGCGGAACACGCCATGCGGCGTGCCACCCGGCCGCACCGGGCCGCCCTCGAGGAAGGACGACATCATGCGGATCGCCTGCAGCGCGGCGGCGCCCTGCATGAGGCTGGCATCGAGGTAGCGGCCGCGAGCCTCGTCGCGACGCGCGTAGAGCGCCGCCGACACCGCCTGGAAGGCGTAGAGCGAGGTGCACATGTCCACCGGGATGACCGGCACGCGGTGCGGGATGCCGTCCTCGCCATGGTTCTCGGCGGTAAGTCCGGTGAAGGCCTGCAGCACCGGGTCCATGGCCGGTCGACCCACCAGCGGGCCATGCTGGCCGAAGCCGGAGATCGACAGGTAGAGCAGCCGCGGCGCACGCGCCGAGACTGCCTCCCAGCCGAAGCCCAGGCGACTGATCACGCCGGGGCGGAAGCCCTCGATGAACACATCGGCGCCCTCGATGAGCTGCCACAGCAGCGCCTTGCCCTCGTCGAGCTTGAGGTCGATGGCCACGCTGCGCTTGCCGAGGTTGCCGATGATCGAGAAGGCGCTGTGATCGCCGTAGCGCACGCCGAGCACGCGGCTCCAGTCACCGTCGCCATTGCCCTCGATCTTGATCACATCGGCGCCGTGCTGCGCCAGCAGCATGCCGCAGTACGGACCGGCGATGCCCTGGCTGAGATCGATCACCTTCAGGCCCTTGAAGGGCGCGTCATAGCTCATCGGCGGCTCCTGGTTCGGATGGGGCTGCGGCCCTCGGCGGCGGGTGCTCAGGCCGCGGCGGCGGCGGGTGCGTCGAGGATGAATCCCTCGTAGCCGCGCTCGGCGACCTCGTCGCAGCGGCGTCGGTAGACCCCCAGGCCGCCCACATAGGGCATGAACACCCGTGGCTTGCCCGGCAGGTTGGCGCCGACATACCAGGAGTTGGCGCGCGGGAAGAGGGTCTGGTCGGCCACCGCGTTGACATGCGCCACCCAGCCGTCTTCGGCGGCAGGGTCGGCCTCGATGCTG
Organism: Quisquiliibacterium sp.; assembly: GCF_982640115.1. NCBI lineage: Bacteria > Pseudomonadati > Pseudomonadota > Betaproteobacteria > Burkholderiales > Burkholderiaceae > Quisquiliibacterium > Quisquiliibacterium sp. The sequence goes on from NZ_CEXFHW010000014.1 coordinate 5,747, forward strand.
CGCGCGCCGCGCGCGGCAAGGTCGTGGATGCAGCGCGCGATCCAGTCCACATGCTGCTCGATCGAGGTGATCATGTTGGTGAGCACCGAGGGGCTGCCCGGCCCGGTGATCGAGAACAGGTTGGGAAAGCCCGCGGTCATCAGGCCCAGGTAGGTGCGCGGCCCGCCGCGCCACTTCTCGGCCAGCGGCAGGCCCTGGCGGCCGCGGATGTCGATGTCGAGCAGCGCGCCGGTGATCGCGTCGAAACCGGTGGCGAACACGATCACATCGAGCGGGATCTCCTCGCGCGAGGTTCGGATGCCGGCCTCGGTGATGGACTCGATCGGGGTCTCGCGCAGGCTCACCAGCGTGACATTGGGACGGTTGAAGGTCTGGAAGTAGCCGCTGTCGAGGCAGATGCGCTTGGTGCCGATGAAGTGGTCGCGCGGGGTGAGCCGTTCGGCCACGGCCGGGTCGGTCACGATGCTGCGGATCTTCTCGCGCACGAACTCCGCGGCAGTGGCATTGGCCGCCTCGTCCATCAGCAGGTTGTTGTAGGCGCGGGTGAGCCCGGTGGAGCCGTTGCGCCAGGCGGCCTCGTAGACCTCGCGGCGGCGTTCCTCGGGATCGTCGAGGGCGCCGCGGTCGGGGGCCGGCATGCCGGCGATGCCCGCAGGCGCATGGCGGGCCTTCTCGCGCACCTCGGGGTAGCGCGCCTTGAACTTCGCCACCTCGTCGCTCGCCAGCGGCCGGTTGCCCGAGGGCAGGCTGAAGTTGGGCGTGCGCTGGAACACATGCAGATGCGCCGCCTGGCGCGCGATCATCGGAATGACCTGGATGCCGGAGGAGCCGGTGCCGATCACGCCCACCCGCAGGCCGGTGAAATCGACCGGTTCATGCGGCCAGGTGGCGGTGTGGAGCAGCCGGCCGCCGAAGCGGTCACGCCCCGGGAAGTCGGGCATGCGCGGCAGCGACAGGCAGCCGGTGGCCATGATGCAGAAGCGCGCGCTCAGCGCATCGCCGCGGTCGGTGGTGATCGACCACTGCGCCTGCGCCTCGTCATAGTGCGCGCTGCGCACCCGCGTGCCGAAGCGGATGTCGCGGCGCAGGTCGAAGCGATCGGCCACATGACGCGCGTAGGCGAGGATCTCGGGCTGGCTGGCGAAGCGCTCGGTCCAGGTCCAGCTCTGCTGCAGTTCCTCGGAGAAGGCGTAGGAGTACTCGAGGCTCTCGACATCGCAGCGTGCGCCGGGATAGCGGTTCCAGTTCCAGGTGCCGCCGACATCGTCGGCCGCCTCGATCACCGTCACCCGCAGCCCCATGCCGCGCAGGCGGTGCAGCATGTACATGCCGCCGAAGCCTGCGCCCACCACCACCGCGTCGAATGCCGTTGCGTCGGCCGCCGGGGCACCGGCGGCCTGGCCCGCGTGCGTTGCCATGCCTGTCTCCGTGAAATATTTTGTGTCTTGAAACCGTCGGCGCGACTCGCCGGGTTTCGTCATCACTTTACCCGATGGCGATTTTTCCGCGATTTCGTCGCGTGATACTTTCGACCGATGGTCGCGACTCCGGAAGCCAGGCGCATGGCGATGTCGGTGCTGGCGCTGTGCACCGGCATGAACATCCTGTCGCGCGGCGTTGGCGAGAGCTTCGCGGTGTTCCTGCTGCCGATCGCCACCGAGTTCGGCGCCGACCGCGCGGCGCTGGTGGGCATCTACTCCATCGCGGTCCTCGCCGTGGGCCTCATGTCGCCGGTGGCCGGCGTCATCGTCGACCGCCTCGGCCCCCGCCGCTGCTACCTCGCCGGGCTGCTGCTGCTGGGCGCGGTCTACTGGCTGGCGGGGCGCATCGTTGCGCTCTGGCAGCTCTACCTGCTGCTCGGGGTGATTGCGCCCATGGGCGCCTCGCTGACCGGCATGGTGCCGGCCTCCACCCTGGTCAGCCGCTGGTTCGGCGGGCGGCTGCCGAGCGCGATGGCGGCGCTGTCGGCCGCGCTGGGCACCGGCATGCTCGCTTTCGCGCCCTTCGCGCAGTGGCTGATCGGCCAGGTCGGCTGGCGCCAGGCCTACCAGATCATCGGCGGCGCGCTGCTGGTGGTGCTGCTGCCGCTGGTGCTCCTGCCCTGGTCGCGCATTGCCGCCGGCGCACCCGAGGTGGTCGAGGCGATGCGCCGGCGCGGCGCCGGGCAGGCCGCCTGGACCTTGCCGCTCGCGCTGCGCACGCCCATCTTCTGGGCGCTGGCCGGCATGATGTTCAGCACCGCGGTGAGCACCTATGCGGTCACCCCGCAGCTGGTCGCCTGTCTGGTCGATGCCGGCTGGTCGCCGCTGTCGGCGGCCTGGATCTTCGGCCTGACCGGCATGCTCTCGATCGTCGGCATGATGGGTGCGGCCACGCTTGCCGAGCGCATCGGCGAGCGCCTGACGGCCACCGTGTCGTACGGGCTCACCCTCACCGGCCTGGCGCTGCTGGCCGGCGCGCTGTCGGAACCCTCCCCCTGGCTGGTCGGCGGCTTCGTGCTCACCTTCGGCTGCGCCCAGGGCTCGCGCGGCCCGCTCGCCGCGGTGCTGGCGGCGCGCGGCTTCCCGGGCGCGATGGGCCGGGTCTATGGCATGGTGCTCACCGCCGCGGGCACCGGCTCGGCACTCGGCTCCTGGGCCGGGGGCGCGCTCTTCGACCTCACCGGCGGCTACCATGCCGGGCTGGCCTTGTCGGCGCTGGGCGCGCTCGGCGGGCTGGCCCTGTTCTGGACGGTGCCCGCCCTGCGCGGCGACAAGCGGCCCGCCGCGCAATCCTCCCCCACCCCTTCATGATCGGATTGACTTCATGACCACGCCTGATCCCATCCTGCTCGGCGGCGCGCCCGGCTCGCCCTACACGCGCAAGATGCTCTCGCTGCTGCGCTATCGGCGTCTGCCCTACCGCTACATGATCCACAACAACCGCGACGGCTCGGCGATGCCGGTGCCGCCGGTCAAGCTGCTGCCCACCTTCTGGTTTCCGGATGGCGCGGGCGGGCTGCAGGCGGTGGTCGACTCCACGCCGATCATCCGCCGCCTGGAGCGCGAGCATGATGGCCGCAGCGTGCTGCCGCCCGACCCTGCGCTCGCCTTCCTCGACGAGCTGCTCGAGGACTACGGCGACGAGTGGCTCACCAAGGCGATGTTCCACTACCGCTGGCACTATGCGCAGGACATCGACCGCGCCGGTTCCATCCTGCCGCGCTGGCGCAATGTCTGCGCCTCCGAGGCCGCGATCGCGCCGCTCAAGGCGCAGTTCTCCGAGCGCCAGATCTCGCGGCTGCGCTTCGTCGGCTCCAATGCCACCACCGCGCCGGTGATCGAGGCGAGCTACCGGCGTTTCCTGCTCGCGCTCGATGCGCTGCTGCAGCGCCAGCCCTTCCTGATGGGTCAGCGCCCCGGCGCCAGCGACTTCGCGATCTTCGGGCAGCTCACCCAGCTCACGCACTTCGATCCCACGCCCATGGCGCTCACGCTGCAGGTCTCGCCACGGGTCTTCGCCTGGGTCGAGGTGATGGAAGACCTCTCCGGCCTGGGCGCGCAGGACACCGACTGGCTCTCGCGCGAGGCTGCCGCCGAGGTGCTCGGTGATGTCCTCGCCGAGGTCGGTCGCACCTATGTGCCGGTGATGATGGCCAACGCGCGGGCGCTGATGGCAGGCGCCGATCGGGTCGAGGCGCAGGTCGATGGCCAGCCCTGGGTGCAGCAGCCCTTCCCGTATCAGGGCAAGTGCGTGGGCTGGCTGCGGCAGTCGTGGGCGCGCCTGGCGGCCGACGACCAGGCCTGGCTGCGCGGGCTGCTCGGGCCCGCGGCTTGCCTGCCGCTGGTGGGCGACTGATGCCAGGAACCCGGGCCGGGCTGATCGCCGGCCTGGCGATGGTGGCCATCGTCAGCCAGTTCTTCCGGTCGTCGGTGGCGGTGATTGCGCCCGAACTCATCCAGGAGCTCGGGCTCAGCCCGCAGGCGCTCGGCCTGGCGGGCGGCATGTTCTTCCTCGCCCTGGGCGTCTCGCAGGTGCCGGTAGGCATGAGCTTCGATCGCATCGGGCCGCGCTTCACGCTGGCCGCGGTGAGCGTCTTCGCGCTGGCCGGCGCGGTGGTGGTGGCCACCGCGCGCGACGCCACCGGCCTGATCGCCGGCCGCTTCCTGCTCGGCCTGGGCTGCGGGGCGAGCTTCATCAGCGCGGTGGTGCTGCTCAGCCGCTGGTATCCCTCCGACCGCATCGCCACGCTCTACGGGCAGGTGTTCGCGATCAGCCAGATCGGCAACTTCATGGCCGCCACGCCGCTGGCCTGGATGAGTCAGACCGTGGGCTGGCGCACCGTGTTCTGGGGCAGTGCGCTGGTGCTGGTGGCGGTGGTGGGCTTCTTCGTGTGGGCGGTTCGTGATCAGCCGCCCGAGCAGCCGCCGCTGCCCCGGGGCGGCGAGTCGCTGTGGCAGACGCTCTTCGGCTTTGCCCAGGTGTTCCGCCTGCCGGGCTACCGGCGGGTGATCGCGATCCACACCGTGGCCTATGCCGCGATGGCCACGGTGCTCGGCCTGTGGGCAGGCCCCTACCTGCATGATGTGCATGGCCTGGACGGTCTGGCCCGCGGCAATGTGCTGCTGGCGATGGTGGCCGCGCAGACCGCCGGCATGGTGCTGTTGCCGCCCCTGGAGCGCCGCTTCGACCGTCGCAAGCGGGTGATCCTGTGCGCCGCCGGCGCGGTGATCGCGGTGCTGCTGTGCCTGGCGCTGCTGCCGCAGCCGCCGCTGTGGCTGGCGGTGGCGCTGCTGGTGGGCGTGTGCGGCTTCAGCTGCTACAGCCCGATCATCATCGCCCACGCGGCCTCGCTGACGCCGGCGCATCTGCGGGGCCGCGGTTCGGCCGCGGCCAATCTCGGCCAGGTGAGCGGCTCGTTCCTGCTGCCGGTGGGCTGCGGGGCTATCGCCGGCCTGTTCGGCGAGGCTGCGCCGGGTTACCCGCCGCAGGCCTACCAGTGGATCTTCGGATTCCTGGCGGTGTGCCTGACCACCGGCGCGCTGGTGTACTCGCGGGCGAAGGACCGACGACCGAGCGAAGGGATGGCCTGAGGCCCGCCAGGCGCGGCCGGCTCCTTGCAGCCGCCGGCTCCCGGCGGCCATCCGCCAGAGGCTCAGCCCTTGTGCGGCTCGCGCTGCGCTACCGGGCCGCCGGCTTCCTTCCAGGCCCGGAAGCCGCCTGCGAAGTGGCTCACGCCCGGCACGCCCATGTCGGTGAGCGCAGCAGCCGCCAGGGCCGAGCGCCATGCCGACTGACAGTAGAGCACCAGTTGCTTGCCCGAGCCGAACACCGGCTTGTGGTAGGGACTGTCGGGGTCAGCCCAGAATTCGAGCATGCCGCGCGGCGCGTGGAAGGCGCCAGGCACCATGCCCTCGCGCTCGAGTTCGCGGACATCCCGGATGTCGATGAAAACCGTGTCGGGGTCACCATGGCGGGCGATCGCCTGATCGGTGGGCAGGGTGACGATGCGCGCATTGGCCTCGTCGATGAGTTGCTGGTACCCCTTGGTGAGTTTCATGGCATCTCCTTGCTGATGTCAGGGTCAAGCCTACCATCGCCTGCGGACGCCGCCGCCAGGGCTTCCCGGAAAGCCGAGGGCACCGGCAGTGAGCGCAATTTCCCGTCGATGCGGGCCACCCAGGCGCGGACCTCCCAGCCCTCGACCAGCACCCGGCCCTCGCGCTCCAGCTGGTAGTCGATCCGCCAGCGTTTCTCGCCGAAGGTCTCGATGCGGGCCTGCGCGTGCAGCGGATCGCCGTCGGTCGACGAGCCGAGGAAGCGGGCGCTGGCCTCGAGGATGGGCGTGCCGATCACGCCGTAGCGCTCGGTGAGCAGGGCCTGCGAGAGCCCGGCGCGCTGCAGCCACTGCTGGAAACAGGCATCGAACCAGAAGAAGTAGTTCGGGTAGAAGACGATGCGGGCGGGGTCGCAGTGGCCCCACTCGACACGGAAGTCGGTGCGAAACGAGATCGGCTGGCTCATGGCCGGCGCAGTGTACGCCCGCGGCCTGTGCCCGGGCACCGATCGGCAGCAGCCCGCCTGTGGTAGCGTCGACGGGAACCTGCAGGAGACACCCCATGAACATGAACGAGGGCATCGGCCGGCATCTCGGTGAGCTCGTCGCCTTCCGCCGCGATCTGCACGCCCACCCCGAACTGCGCTACGAGGAGCACCGCACCGCCGGCAAGGTGGCCTCGGCACTGCGTGCGCTGGGTCTGTCGGTGCACACCGGTCTGGCCGGCACCGGTGTGGTGGGCACGCTGCGCGGCAGCGGCCCGCGCGCCGCCGACCCCGACCGGGCGATTGCACTGCGCGCCGACATGGACGCGCTGCCGGTGGCCGAGGCCAATGGCTTCGCCCATGCCAGCACCGTACCCGGGCGCATGCATGCCTGCGGCCATGACGGGCACACCGCCATGCTCCTGGGCGGCGTGCGGCTGCTCGCCGAGAAGCCCGACTTCGATGGCACGGTGCACTTCATCTTCCAGCCGGCCGAGGAGGGCGGCGCGGGCGCCCGCAAGATGATCGACGAAGGGCTGCTGCGGCTGTTCCCCGTGCGCGCCGCCTTCGCCCTGCACAACTGGCCGGCTCTGCCCGCCGGACGCTTCGGGGTGCGGGTGGGGCCGATCATGGCCAGCGCCAACCGCTTCGAGATCCGCGTGAACGGCCGTGGCGCCCATGCCGCCCAGCCGCACACCGGCATCGATCCCATCCCGGTGGCCTGCGCCATCGTCAGCCAGCTGCAACTGCTGGTCTCGCGTTCGGCCGATCCCCTGGACAGCGCGGTGCTCACCGTGGCGCAGATCGAGGCCGGCAGCACCGAGAACATCATCCCGGCGCGCGCCGTGATCAAGGGCACCTGCCGCACCCTTCGGCCCGACACACTGCAGATGCTGGTCGACGGCCTGCACCGCGTGGCCACGCATGTGGCGGCGGCCCATCAGGCGAGTGCCGAGGTGGTGATCCGCAACGGCTATCCCTGCACGGTGAACGATGCCGTCCAGGCCCGTTTCATGGCCGATGTGATGGCCGAGGTGGCGGGCGAGCCGCAGGTGGAGCGTGACATTGCGCCGGCCATGACCGCCGAGGATTTCGGCTACATCCTCGAGGCGGTGCCGGGCGCCTACGGCTTCATCGGCAATGGCGCCGACGGCCGACCCGGCCCCAACCTGCACAGCCCTGGCTACGACTTCAACGACGATTCGCTGGCCCTGGGCGCGAGCTTCTGGGATCGGCTCGCCCGCCGCTGGTTCGAACGCACGCCGGGCTGAGAGCCTCGCGCTGATCGCGACCGGGCCTGCCGGTGCAGTCCCTCGCGCTCATTCGATGGTGGCGCCGCTGCGCCGGATGATCGGCGTCCAGACGCGCAGTTCGTCCTGCATGAATCGGGCGAGCTGCTCGGGGCTGCCGCCGATGGGCTCCATGTACTGCGAGTGCATGCGCTCGCGTACCTCGGGCAGCGCCAGCACGGCGTTGATCTCGCGGTTCAGACGGCCGATCACGTCCGATGGCGTGCCCGCCGGCGCGAGGATGGCCATCCAGGCCACGGCCTCCACATCCGGGAAGCCGGCCTCCTTCAGGGTGGGCACCTCGGGCATCAGCGCGCTGCGCGTCCCGGTGGACACCGCCAGCGCCTTCAGACGCCCGGCGCGCACCTGCGGCATCACCGCCACCGCCGGCACGCAGCTGAACTGGACATCGCCCTGCAGCACCGCGGTGATCGCCGCCGGCGACGAGGGATAGGGGATGTGCACCGCGAAGCTGCCGGTGCGCACCTTGAGGAGTTCAACGCCGAGATGCGAAAGGCTGCCCACGCCGATCGACGAGAAGTTGAAGCCTCCGGGGCGCGCGCGCATCGCCGCGACCAGCTCCTTCATCGAGCCGATGCCGGCATCGGCGCGCACCGCGCAGACATTGGCCTGACCGCCGGCCAGCACCACCGGCGCCAGTTCGCGGAACGGGTCGTAGGGCAGCCGGCTGTAGAGCACGGTGTTGTTCACCAGCGGCCCGTTGGTGCTGATCACCAGGGTGTGGCCATCAGGAGCCGACTTGGCCACCGCACCGGTGCCGACATTGCCGCCGGCGCCGGCTCGGTTCTCGACCAGCACCGGCTGGCCAAGCCGCGGCGTGAGCCGTTCGGCCAGGATGCGGGCCATGACATCGGGCGAAGAGCCGGGCCCGTAGGGCACCACCAGACGCACCGGTCGTTGCGGCCAGGTCTGGCTCTGGGCCTGCGCAGCCGGCAGCATCAGGCAGGCGGTGGCGGCGAGCGCGAGCGCGCGCAGATGTCGTCGAATCGGGCTGGGCATGGCAGTCTGGCGGTTGCGGTAGGTCAGGATGGCGGGCGGATCACGCCGACCCGCGATGGGTCGCGGTAGATGACCCGCATGGGCAGGCCCGCGGCCTGCCAGCGCTGGAAGGTCTCCAGTCGCATGTAGGCGCCCGCAGCCGGCAGCGAACGCCACAATCCGGCGAAGGCTTCCTCGGTGGGCAGGTTGCGGCCGGGTTCAATGCGCTGGCCGGTGGCGAACTCGTCCACATAGTTGACCATGGTGACCGGCCGGCGCAGGTAGTAGGGCAGCGACTGGTCGTGCGTGCTCACGGTGAAGACCGGCGCGTCGGCGGGCAGCGCTGCCTGGAACGCGGCGGCAAGTTCGCGCGCGGTCTTGTCGCGGGCCACGGTCTGGTGGCCGAGCATGATCAGCTGGGTGCCGATCAGGCCGCCGAAGGCCATCGCGACGATCGCCGCGGCGGGGCGGGCACGGCGGGCGGCGATCGCTGCGGTGATGCAGAACAGGGCAATGGCGACCAGGCCGGCTGCGATCCAGTTGCGGTAGGCGAGTTCGCCCCCGGCCCAGGCTTGCCCGTCCCCCCGCGTTCCCTGTGTGAGCGCGACCAGCGCCACCGCCCCGGCCAGGCTCAGTCCGGCCATCAGCAGGGCGTGCACCGAGAGCCTGCGCGCGCTCAGGCGCAGGGCGTGCTGACCCACCAGCAGGGCCAGTGCCGGGAAGATCGGCAGGATGTACGAGGGCAGCTTCGAGCCGCTGATGCTGAAGAACACGAAGATCACCACCGCCCAGGTCAGCAGCAGCCGGTTGCCCTGGAAGCGGCCGGTCTCACGCCGCAGGCCCAGGCGCAGTGCGCCCGGCAGCAGGGTGGTCCAGGGCACCAGCCCGATCAGCAGCAGCGGCAGGAAGTACCACCACGGGCCCGGCCGGTGGGTGTGGGTGAGGTAGCGGGTGAAGTGCTGTTCGATGAAGAAGAAATGTGCGAACTCGGCGTGGCGCAGCGACACCAGGATGAACCAGGGCGCTGCCACCGCCAGGAAGAGCAAGGGCCCGGAGCCCCACTGCAGCCGCCGCCAGACCAGCAGGTCGCGGCTCCACAGCGTGTACACCACCAGCACCATGCCCGGCAGCACGATGCCCACCAGCCCCTTGCTCAGCATGGCCAGCGCCATGGCCAGCCAGGCGGCAAGCATGGCCGCGCGGGTTTCGCCCGGGGTGGCCGCCTCGCGCAGCCCGTACCAGACCGCCACCAGTGCCACGCCCAGCGCTGCCGACAGGCTGGCGTCGAGATTCACGAAGTGGGAGTTGCCGATCCACCACGCGCTGCTGCCCAGCACGCAGGCGGCGTAGAGCGCCGCCTTCTCGCCGATCACGCGCCGCGCGGTCCACCAGAGCGCGAGCACCGCCAGCGCCGCTGCCAGCGCCGGCCACAGCCGCGCGGCGAAGTCGTTCAGCCCGAAGAGCGCGAAGGCGATCGCGGTGGCCCAGTACTGCAGCGGCGGCTTCTCGAAGTAGAGGAAGCCGTTCAGGCGCGGGCTGATCCAGTCGCCGCTGGCCAGCATCGCGCGCGAAAGCTCGGAGTAGCGTCCTTCGTCGGGGGTGATCAGGTCGCGCCAGCCGAGGGTGCCGAACCAGGCCAGAAGCGCCAGGCCGAGCAGCAGCAGCGGCAGGGCTCGCCCGCTGCAGACCAGGCGGCCGAAGGGGGCGGCGGCGCGGCTCATGAGGCGAGCGCCGGTCCCTGGACCGTCAGCGTGCCGCTGCGGCCGGGCACCTCGCCGACCGCGATCTCGTGCAGGGGCAGCGCGCGCCCGGCCAGCGAGGCGAAGTACTCGCCGGTGCTCGTGAGCTGCAGGCCCTGGTCCTGCCAGCCGGCGAGCAGGCGCTCGAACACCGGGGCGAGCTTCATGCCCTCGAGCTCGGCGTGCAGGGTGAAGACCTGGTCGCGTCCCGGCTGCGCGGCGGTGATCGCGAGCAGGCGGCGATCGACATCGTGGGCGCTCACGCCATCCAGGCCGATGAGTTCATCGAAGGTCGGCAGGGTGGTGGGCAGTTGCGGCACGCCGACCGGCTGGCCGTGCAGCGCCGGCTGGTAGGGCGCGCTGCCGCGCCCGTCGGAGGCGTAGACGAAGCCGAGCTCGCGCTCGAGCCGGTAGGCATGCGCGTTCATCTGCCAGCCGGCCGCGCCGTGGGTGCGCGGCGGGCTGCCGAAGATCTCGGTGTGGCGCCGTACCGCGGCCCGCATCTCGCGCGCGGTCCAGTCGGCATCGCGGCCACCGACGAAGTCCTGCCAGCGGACATGGTCCCAGCAGTGCACGCCGGTCTCGTGGTCGGCGGCCGCCACGGCGCGCAGCAGCGCGGCGCAGCCGCGGCCGATATCGGGTCCGGGCAGCAGCGTGCCGTAGAGCAGGGTGCGCAGACCGTAGTGCTCCAGCACCGAGGTGCGCGAGACCTTCGACAGAAAGCCGGGCCGGAACACCCGGCGGATGGCGCGACCGGTGCGGTCGGGGCCCAGGCTGAAGAGAAAGGTGGCCTGCGCCCCGCGCCGGCTGAGCACCTCGAGCAGGCGGGGCACGCCCTCGCGCGTGCCGCGCCAGGTATCGACATCGATCTTCAGGGCGAGACGGGCCATGTGGCTGGCGGGGGGTCAGTCGAGCAGCGCCCGGGCCTGCGCCACCTGGCCGCGGTAGGCGTCGAAGATGCGCGCCAGCGCGTCGGCCATCGTCACCTGGGGCGCCCAGCCGAGATCGGTCATGGTGTTGTCGATCCGCGGCACGCGGTTGCGCACATCCTGGTAGCCCTTGCCGTAGTAGTCGCCGGAGGAGGTCTCGATCAGGCTCACGCGGGCGGCATTGTCGCGGTACTCGGGATAGCGCGCGGCCAGCGCGAGCATCATCTCGGCGAGCTCGCGCACCGAGTGGTTGTTGACCGGGTTCCCGATGTTGTAGATCTGGCCGCTGGCCCGGCCTTCCGGGTTGCGGATGATGCGCATCAGCGCATCGATGCCGTCATCGACATAGGTGAAGGCCCGCTTCTGGCTGCCGCCATCGACCAGCCGGATGGGCTCGCCGCGCACGATGTGGCCCAGGAACTGGGTGATCACCCGCGAGCTGCCTTCCTTGGCGGTGTGGATCGAATCCAGGCCCGGCCCGATCCAGTTGAACGGCCGGAACAGGGTGTAGTCGAGACCTTCCGACATGCCGTAGGCATGGATGATCCGGTCCATGAGCTGCTTGGAGCAGGCGTAGATCCAGCGCGGCTTGTTGATCGGGCCGTAGACCAGGTTGGAGGCCTCGGGGTCGAACTGGTCATCGGCGCACATGCCGTAGACCTCGCTGGTGGACGGAAAGAGCAGGCGCTTGCGGTGCTTCACGCAGGCCCGCACGATCGGCAGGTTGGCCTCGAAGTCGAGCTCGAACACCCGCAGCGGCTCGCGCACATAGGTGGCTGGCGTGGCGATCGCCACCAGCGGCAGGATCACGTCGCACTTGCGGATGTGGTACTCGATCCACTCCCGGTTGATGGTGATGTCGCCCTCGAAGAAGTGGAAGCGACGGTGGGTCATCAGCGGATCCACCCGGTCGCTTGCCATGTCCATGCCGTACACGTCCCAGTCGGTGTCGGCGAGGATGCGCTGCGACAGGTGATGGCCGATGAAGCCGTTGACGCCGAGGATGAGGATCTTCTTCATGAGGGACTCCCGCGCTCGGCGGTCAGGGGAAAGCACAGCGAGCGCCCGAAGCGGCGCTCGAATTCTTCGGGGCCCAGCGGCTCGCCATCGAGCTCGGCGGCCAGCACCCGCAGCAGGCCGCCGTCGGCGCCGCGCAGCAGCAGGTGCCCGTCGGCGATCAGCAGGCCGGGTGCCTCGGGCGGCGCGGCGCGGCCCTGCGCCGCCTCGCGTTGATCGGGTGCCGCGCGATCGGCGTCCGTTGGGCAATCCTGACGCAGGGTGCGCAGCACGCGGATGCGCGCGCCCGGTACCTCGGTGAAGGCGCCGGGGTAGGGCGGGGCCACCGCACGGACCAGGTTGTGGATGCGCGCTGCCGGCTGGGTCCAGTCGATGCGGCCGTCCTCGGGCTTTCGCCCGCCGAAGTAGCTCGCCTGCCGCTGATCCTGCTCGCGCGCCACCGCGCGGCCGGCGAGCAGGTCGGGCAGGCAGGCATCGAGCGCCATCTCGGCAGCCACGGTCACCTTGGCGAACACCTCGCCGGCGGTGTCATCGGGCAGGATCGGCACGGCCTGCTGCGCGACGATGCCGCCGCGGTCGGGCTTGGCCTGCATTTCGTGAAGGGTGGCGCCGGTGCGGGTCTCGCCGTGCAGCACCGCCCAGTTCACCGGCACCCGCCCGCGGTAGCGCGGCAGCAGCGAACCGTGCATGTTCCAGGCGCCGCGCGGGGCCAGCGCAAGCAGCCGGGTGGCCAGCATCTGCCGGAAGTAGAACGAGAACAGCCACTGCGGCCGGCAGGCCGCCACCGTGGCGAAGGTGGCGTCGTCGTTGGCATCATCGGGTGTGATCACCGGGATGCCGTGTTCGCGGGCGGTCTGCGCCACGCTCGCGAACCAGATGGTCTCGGCGGGGTTGTCCTGGTGCGTGACCACCAGGCCGATGTCCACGCCGTGGGCGAGCAGCACCTTCAGGCAGCGCACCCCGACATCGTGGTACGCGAACACCACCGCGCGGTTCATGGCGGCGAGCCGGGTGCCGCGGGGCGCTCGAGCACCGCGCGTACCAGGTAGCGCGGTCGCTGACGCACCTCCTGGTAGATGCGGCCGATGTACTCGCCGAGCAGGCCGATGCCGAACAGCGCGATGCCCACCAGGAAGAAGAGCAGCGCGAACAGCGTGAACAGGCCGCCTTCCTCGGGGCCGAGGATGAGCCGGCGCAGCGCGAGCAGCACGAACAGCGCGCCGGACAGCACCGCCACCGCCATGCCGAGCATCGAGAACAGCTGCAGCGGCACCACCGAGAAGCCGGTCATGAGGTCGAAGTTCAGCCGCAGCAGGCTGTAGAGCGAGTACTTGGACTCGCCGGCGAAGCGTTCCTCGTGGCCGACCACCACCTCGGTGGGGTGGGTGGCGAAGGTGTAGGCCAGCGCGGGGATGAAGGTGTTCATCTCGCGGCACTGGTTGATCGCGTCGACGATGCGCCGGCTGTAGGCGCGGAACATGCAGCCCTGGTCGGTCATGCGGATGCGCGAGATGCGCTCGCGCAGCCGGTTCATGGCCCGCGAGGCCCAGTGCCGCCAGGCCGCGTCGCGACGGGTGCGGCGAATGGAGCCGACATAGTCGTGGCCGGCGTCCATCGCGGCCAGCAGCAGGCCGATGTCTTCCGGCGGGTTCTGCAGGTCGGCGTCGAGCGTGACGAGGCGCTCGCCGCGGGCCTGCGCGAAGCCGGCGAGCAGCGCGCGGTGCTGGCCGAAGTTGCCGTCGAGGATGACCACCCGGGTGTGGTCCGGTCGGCGCTCGAACTGCGCGGCGAGCAGCGCGGCGGAACGGTCTCGGCTGCCGTCGTCGATGAACAGCACCTCGTAGGGTTGCCCGAGCGCGTCGAGGGCCGGATAGAGCCGCTCGAAAAGCGCGGCCAGACCGGGCTCCTCGTTGTAGACCGGGATGACCACCGAGAGCAGCCCGCGCACCATGGGCTGCGGGCTGGTGACGAGCGTGCCGGTCATGATGCGGCCAGCGCCGGGCCGAGCACCGCCGACAGGGCGTTGCAGACCCGGTCGACATCGGTGTCGGCCATGGCCGGGAACAGCGGCAGGGTGACGGTGGATTCGCCGATGGACTCGGCCACGGGGAAGTCGCCATCGCGCCAGCCGAGCTTGCGGTACAGCGTGAAACGGTGCATGGCCGGGTAGTGCACGCCCACGCCGATGCCCTCGGCCTTCATGGCCTCGATGAAGCCGCCGCGGGACAGCCGCAGCCGGGCAAGCGGCAGCAGCGGCTGGAACATGTGCCAGTTGCCGCGTGCCGGGCCGCTCTGCGCGTCGGTGAGCGGCAGGCTCAGGCCCAGGGCCGGGTCGATGCGCGCGAAGTAGCGCGCGGCGAGCTCGGCGCGGCGCTGGTTGAACTGCGCGAGCCTCGGCAGCTGGCCCAGGCCGATGGCAGCGGCGATGTCGGTGAGGTTGTGCTTGTAGCCCAGCACATCGACATCCATGCCGCCGTCGGCGTGGCGGGTGACGCCCTGCAGGCGCAGCTTCTCGAACAGGCGCGCCTCCTCGGGCGTGTTCATCACCAGGCAGCCACCCTCGGCGGTGGTGAAGTTCTTGTTGGCGTGGAAGCTGAGCGCGACCAGATCGCCACCGCAGCCGATCTCCTGGCCGGCCCAGCTCGCGCCCATCGACTGGGCCGCGTCCTCGATCACCCGCAGCCGGTGCTGCCCGGCGATGCGGTAGAGACGCTCCCGGTCGAGCGGCAGGCCGGCGAGATCGACCGCGATGATCGCCCGGGTGCGCGGCGTGATCGCCCGCTCGAGCAGGGCGAGGTCGAGGTTGCGGGTGCGGGGGTCGACATCGACGAAGACCGGGCGCGCACCCACGGTGAGCACCACATTGGCGGTGGCCACCCAGGACAGCGGGGTGGTGATCACCTCGTCGCCGGCGCCCACGCCGGCGATGCGCAGGGCGAACTCGAGCGCCGCGGTGGCCGAGGCTGCCACCCGCACCGGCCGGTTGCCGTAGCGCTCCGAGAGCCGGGCTTCGAGCTCGCGGCATTTCGGCCCGGTGGTGATCCAGCCCGAGCGCAGCACGTCGGCCACGGCCGCGATGGTGGCGTCGTCGATGCTCGGTCGGGTGAAGGGGAGGAACTCCATGGCGCGCAGGCTCGGTCGAGTCGCGAGAGCTCGCCGCCCGGGGGGCAGGCGGCGGGGCAATCGCGCATTCTAACCGCCCGCCTGCACGCGGGCGTCGCATGCCCCCGTGTCAGACGATGGCGGCGTTCACCAGATTGGCCACGGTGTCGAGGCGCTCGGTGTGCCAGGGATCGGGCACCCGGTTGTTGGTGAGGTAGGCGAAGGACACGCCCGAGTCGGGATCGGCCCAGCAATAGGAGGTGCCCACGCCGCCGTGGCCGAAGGCGTTCGGCGAGGCGATCGCGCCCAGGCCGCGGATGGTCGCGGTGTGACCGCGCAGATGCGGGCCGAGGCCGCGATGCATCGGCATGCCCATGAACTCGTCCACCCGGTCACCGGTGTGGTTGCGGATGGCATAGGCGAGCATGCGCGGCGAGAGCAGCCGCACCCCGCCCAGCGTGCCGCCGGCCAGCATCATCTGGTAGAGGGCGACCATGCCGCGGGCGGTGCCGTAGCCGCCGCCGCCGGGCACGCCGGCCCGGCGCCAGGTCTCGGTGTTGTTCTCGGCCAGCGCCCGCATGCCGCCCTGCGGATCGGGCTCGTGCATGTCCGAAACCCGGGCATCGTCGGCGGGCGTCAGACCCACCACGATCTCGCCGGCCAGGCCGATCGGCGCGAGGATGGCCTCGCGCAGGTACTCGCGGAAGTCGCGACCGGTGAGCGCCTCGATGAGCGTGGCCAGCACCCAGTGGGCCGACAGCCCGTGGTAGGCCACCTTCGAGCCGGGCGTCCATTCGAGGGTGAAGTCGCAGACGCCCTCGCGCATGCGGGCGTGGTCGCTCCAGGCCGCCGAGGGCAGCACCGCGTTCGGGAAGCCGCCCTGGTGGGTGATCACCTGCAGCACGGTGATGTCGCGCTTGCCGTGACGGGCGAACTCCGGCACATGCGCGCTCACCCGGTCGGTGAAGCGGAAGGCGCCCTGCTCGGCGAGTTTCCACAGCGCCGTGGCCAGCACCACCTTGGTGTTCGAGTAGAGCAGCCAGAGCGTGCCGGGGCCGGCGGCCATCGGCTGGGCGCCGGTGCGGGCCTGGCCGAAGTGCTTCTCGTGCAGCAGCCGGCCATGACGGGCCAGCGCGATGGTCGCACCGGGGTAGCGGCCTTCGGCGATCTGCCGCTCGATGAGGGCGTGCAGCAGGTCGAGCTGTTCGGTGCGGATGCCGTGGTCGGCGGGGTTGCCGGTGCTCAGCGGGAAGGCGGTCATGGCAGTGGGCTCGGGCGGTGATGGGGTGCCGGCAGCATACAAGCGCGGCCGGCCCGGTGTGATCCGGCACGGCCTTCGCCGGCCTCGCCGCGTGTCGCTTCATCGCCGCCGGGCGTCTTGCCCGCCCGGGCGGCGGCCCGGTACGATCGGCCGCACCCGGCGCGCGCGCCCGGCCCGCCGGCCGGCCGTTGCGGCGGGCGCCCGTGCCGGAGCCACGCATGCAACGCACCTTCGCCTATCCCCGTTTCGCCTATCGGCGCCCGCCGGAGCTGGATGCCGCCGGTCCTGCCCGGCATCCGGTGGTGATCGTGGGCGCCGGCCCGGTGGGTCTGGCCGCCGCGATCGACTGCGCCCTGCGCGGCCTGCCGGTGGTGGTGCTCGATGACAACGACACCGTGAGCATGGGCTCGCGCGCGGTCTGCCACGCCAAGCGCTCGCTGGAGATCTTCGACCGACTGGGATGCTCGCAGCCCCTGCTCGATCGCGGCGTGAGCTGGAAGGTCGGCAAGGTCTTCAACGGCGACGGCCTGGTCTGGCAGTTCGACCTGCAGCCCCAGCCCGGCCACCAGATGCCGGCGATGATCAACCTGCAGCAGTACCACCTCGAGAGCACGCTGGTGGCGCGCTGCGCCGAGCTGCCCGGGGTGTCGCTGCGCTGGAAGCACAGCGTCACCGGACTGGTCCAGGATGCGCAGGGCGTGCGGCTCTCGGTGAGCACCCCCGATGGCGACATCAGCCTGCAGGCCGACTGGGTGATCGCCTGCGATGGCGCTTCCAGCCAGCTGCGCGAGCGGGTCGGGGCCAGCTTCGGCGGCCAGGTCTTCAATGACCGATTCCTGATCGCCGATGTGGTGATGCGCGCCGGCTTCCCGCCGGAGCGCTGGTTCTGGTTCGACCCGCCCTTCCACCGCGGACAGTCGGTGCTGCTGCACAAGCAGGCCGACGATGTCTGGCGCATCGACTTCCAGCTCGGCCCCGATGCCGATCCGCAGCTCGAGAAGCAGCCCGAGCGGGTGATCCCGCGCATCCGTGCCATGCTCGGCGAGTCGACGGACTTCGAGCTCGAGTGGCTCTCGGTCTACCAGTTCGCCTGCCGCCGCATCGACCGGCTGCGGCATGGCCGTGTGCTCTTCGCCGGCGATGCCGCGCATCAGGTCTCGCCCTTCGGGGCGCGCGGCGCCAACTCCGGTGTGCAGGATGCCGACAACCTTGCGTGGAAGCTGGCGTTGGTGGTGGCTGGCCACGCGCCGCCCGCGCTGCTCGACAGCTACGCCGACGAGCGCTCGGCCGCCGCCGACGAGAATCTGCTCAACTCCACCCGCGCCACCGACTTCATCACCCCCAAGAATGCCGCCAGCCGGCTCTACCGCGACGCGGTGCTCGGGCTGGCCGCCGAGCATCCCTTCGCGCGTGCCCTGATCAACAGCGGCCGGCTTTCCACACCCACCGTCTACCGCGACTCGGAGCTGAACACGCCCGATGCCGATGCCTTTGCGGCCGGCGTGCCCCCGGGCAGCCCCTGCCCGGACGCGCCGGTGACGCTGGCCGATGGCCGCCCGGGCTGGCTGCTGCCCCAGCTTGGCAAAGGGTTTCGCGTGCTGGTGTTCGGCGATGCGCCCGCCGCACCGGTGCGGGTCGGCGGCGTCGAGGCCGGGCTGCTCCGCGTGGGTGCGCAGCCCGGCGCCGACCTCGGCGATCCGCAGGGCCTGCTCGCCGAGCGCTTCGACGCCCGGCCCGGCACCACCTGCCTCATCCGACCCGACCAGCACCTCGTCGCCCGCTGGCGCAGCTTCCGCGCCGATGCGGTGCGCGCCGCGCTGGCGCGCTGCCTGGCCATGGCCTGAACCGATTGCCCGCGAGCCCGTCATGTCCCTCGTCCTCACGCCCAACATCCCCGATCCGGACGGCTTCTACCAGGCCCTGATCGACAGCCAGCGTGACCTCGGTCCCGACCAGGCTGCGCTGATGAACGCGCGCCTGGTGCTGCTGCTCGCCAACCATGTCGGCGACCGCACGGTGCTGGCCGAGGCCCTGGCGCTCGCGCGACCCCCGGGGCCGGCATGAGCCGCAATCCGGTCGATCAGCGCGCCACCTGGCAGCTGCTGCGCGCCGGCGAGTTCGTGCTGCTGTCGGATCGCCAGCTCACCCGGGTGGCGATCGTCATGGTGCTGATGCTCGCCGGCCTCTTCTGGGCGCTGCTGCAGGTGCTCGAGCCGCCGCCGCCGCGGCGGGTGAGCATCACCACCGGCGGCCCGAGCGGCGCGTATCACGCCTTTGCCAGCCGCTATGCCGAGGCCTTCCGCCGCGAGGGCATCACCCTGGAGCTGCGGCCCTCGGCCGGCAGCATCGAGAACCTGGCCCGTCTGGCCGACCCGGCGGCGGGGGTGGCCGTCGGCCTGGTGCAGAGCGGCCTGGGCGACCCGCAGCGCCAGCCCGGTCTGCTCAGCGTGGCCAGCGTGGCGCACGAGCCGGTGTGGCTGCTGTACCGGCCCCGCCCGGGTGTACCCCCGCCGGACAGCCCGATCGCGCTTGCCGGCGGTGTCATCGCGATCGGCCCGGAGGGCTCGGGCACGCGGGTGGTGGCGCTGCGCCTGCTCGAGGCCCATGGCATCGCCGTGCCGGCGGAGCGGCTCTCGCCGCTGTCGGGCAGCGAGGCGGTGCAGGCGCTGACCGAGGGCCGGGTGGACGCGCTCTTCCTGGTGGCCGCGGTCGATGCGCCCAGCGTGATGCAGGCGCTCGAGGCGGGTCTCGCGCCGGTGAGCTTCGCCCGCGCCGACGCGCTCGTGCGGCGCATGCCCTGGCTGTCGAAGGTGGTGCTGCCGCGCGGCGTGATCAGCCTGGCGCGCGACCTGCCGGCCGAGGATGTGTCGCTGGTGGCGGTGGCCGCCAACCTGGTGGTGCGCGAGGACCTGCACCCGGCGATCACCTACCTGCTCATGGATGTGGCCACCCAGGTGCACCGCGTGCCCACGCTGCTCAGCGCGCCCGGCGAGTTTCCGTCGGAGCGCCAGCTGGACTTCCCGCAGAGCGCGCAGTCGCAGCGCTACTTCCGCAGCGGCCGGCCCTTCCTGCAGCGCTACCTGCCCTTCTGGATGGCCAGCCTGCTCGAGCGGCTCGCGCTCACGCTCATGCCGGCGCTGGCGATCGTGCTGCCGCTGGCGCGCTGGCTGCCCGGGCTGCTTGGCTGGCGGGCCATGTCGCGCATCCTGAAGCTCTACCACGAGATCGAGCAGCTCGATGCCCGGGGCGAGCTCGATCCGCAGCGGCGCGCGAGCGCGCTCGCGCATCTCGACCGGGTGGAAGGCCTGCTGCGTGGCGCCAACCTCGGCGCCCGCCGGCACATGGAGAAATACCACCTGAAGGCGCATCTCGAGATGCTGCGTGCCCGCCTGGGCGCACGCCCCTACTCGTAGCGCAGCGCGTCGATCGGCAGCAGCCGCGAGGCCTTGCGTGCCGGGTAGTAGCCGAAGAACACGCCCACCGCACCGGCAAAGCCCACCGCCAGCAGGATGGAGTGCGGTGACATCTCGGTGCGCCAGCCGGCGAATTCGCCGATGGCATACGAGCCCCCCACGCCCAGCGCCACGCCCACCAGCCCGCCGATCAGCGAGAGCGTGACCGCCTCGATCAGGAACTGGTTGAGGATGTCGCGGCTGCGCGCGCCCACCGCCATGCGCAGGCCGATCTCGCGGGTGCGCTCGGTCACCGAGACCAGCATGATGTTCATGATGCCGATGCCGCCCACCAGCAGCGACACCGACGCCACCGCTGCGAGCAGCATCGACAGGACCCGGCTGGAGGCCTCCTGAGCCTGCAGCATTTCGGTCAGATTGCGCACCGTGAAGTCGTCGTCCTGGCCGGGCTGCAGCCGGTGCCGCTGGCGCAGCAGTTCGCGGATGCGCTCTTCGGCGAGCTTCATGTCGGCGCCGGTGTGCACCTTGACGGTGATGTTGTTGACCCGCCGCAGCCGGCCCTGGGCCTGGCCGATCAGCCGGTTGCGGGCGGTGCTCAGCGGCACGAAGAGCACATCATCCTGGTCCTGGCCGAGCGCGCTCTGGCCCTTGCGCTCGAGCACGCCGATCACGGTCATGGGCACCTTGCGCACCCGGATCTGCTGATCGACCATCAGTTCGGGCGGCGTGTTCTCGCCGAAAAGCTGGCGCGCCGCCGACTGGCCGATGATCGCGACCTTGGCCGAGCCGTTGAGCTCGGGCTGCTCGAAGTGACGGCCGGCCGCGAGCTTCCATTCCCGTGCCTCGAAGAAGTCGGGTGTCACGCCCTGGATCTGCGTCGACCAGTTGGTGTTGCCCAGCACCAGCTGCCCGGAGGTGCTCATGCGCGGGGCGGCGAACTGAACCTGCTCGACCTCCAGCGCCACCGCCCGGGCATCGTCCTCGGTGAGGGTCTGGGCCGCGCCGAAGCCCAGGCGCAGGCCACCGGCATTCGACGAGCCGGGCAGGATGATCATCACATTGGAGCCCAGGCTGCGGATCTGCTCCTCGACCCGCGCCTGCGCGCCACCGCCGACCGCGATCATGGTGATCACCGCGCCCACGCCGATGATGATGCCGAGCATGGTCAGCAGCGAGCGCAGGGTGTTCACCCGCAGCGCGTTGAGCGCCACCCGCAGCGTGGCCAGCCAGCTCATGGCGCGGGCCCGCTCTGCGCCGCCGGCAGCTCGCGCAGCGCCTGCGCGGCATCGCGCGGCGGGTGCTGGCGGTCGGACACCACCTGGCCGTCGCGAAACAGCACGATGCGGCCGGCGAACTCGGCGATGTCGTGCTCGTGGGTGACCAGCACCACGGTGATGCCTTCCCGGTTGAGCTGCTGCAGCAGTGCCATCACCTCCAGGCTGGTGCGGGAGTCGAGCGCGCCGGTGGGCTCGTCGGCCAGCACCAGCACCGGGTCGTTGACCAGCGCCCGCGCGATGGCCACCCGCTGCTGCTGACCGCCGGAGAGCTGTCGGGGATGGTGGTCGAGGCGCTCCCCCAGCCCCACCTGCTGCAGCCGGCGGGTGGCGCGGCGCAGCCGTTCGGCCCGCGGCAGGCTGGTGTAGAGCAGCGGCAGTTCGGCATTGAGCAGCGCCGAGGTGCGTGGCAACAGGTTGAACTGCTGGAACACGAAGCCGATGCGGCGGTTGCGCACCGCGGCCAGCGCATCGCCATCCATGGCCTGCACCGGCTCGCCGGCCAGGGTGTAGCTGCCGGCGTCAGGGCGGTCGAGGCAGCCGATGATGTTCATGAAGGTGGACTTGCCCGAGCCCGACGGGCCCATCACCGCGACCATCTCGCCGGCGGCGATGGTCAGGCTGACCCCGGCCAGGGCGCGCACCACGGTGTCGCCCATGCGGTACTCCTTGACCAGATCGCGCACCGCCAGCAGCGGCTCGGCCATGATCGCCTTGCGCCTCAGAAGGGCAGCCGCGGCGCGGCGCCCGCGGGCCGCGCCGCGGGTGCGGTGGCGGCGCCCTGCTGGCCGATGATCACGCTGTCGCCCTCCGCGAGCCCCTCGCCCGAGACCTCGGTGAAGGCGCCGTCGGTGAGCCCGGTGCGCACCGACACCGCACGCGGCTTGCCGTCGGCGCCGAGCAGGAAGATGCGGCCGCGGCTGGCCTGACGGCCGGCGATCTCGGCGATGATCGCCGCGTAGACGGGCTTCTGGGCGGCGGTGAGGATGTCGCCGATGCGCTCGCGCATCTCGGCGCGGTTGCGCTCGACCAGCTTGCCACGCTCGGCTTCCGGGGCCTCCCGCACGGCCGCGAACTTATCGCGCATGGCGGCGAAGATCGCGTCGAGCTGCACGCGTTGATCGTTGCTGAAGGCGATGTCGCGCTCGAGCCGGGCGCGGAACTGCTGCAGCGGGCTGCCGCCGCCCGGCACCGCCCCGGGTGCTGAACCGGGTGCTGCGCCAGGTGTTGCACCCGGAGTTGCACCCGGAGTTGCACCCGGTGCTGAACCGGGCGACGCCCCCGGTCCCTTGCCGGACGCGGTCCCTGGCGCGGGCTGACCGGCGCCCGTGCCGGCAGCGGCCGGGTTCGGGCCTGGGGATGCGGCTGCGGTGCCTGCACCCTGTCGCGCCCCGATGTCGGCGAGCATCTCCTGGTAGCGCTTCTTCTGATCCGGCGTGAGGATCTGCGCGATGCGCTCGCGCAGTTCGGCGCGCAGGCGCTCCATCTGCACCGGCCGCTCGTCGTCGGGCGCTGCCCGGGCTGCGGCGAAGCGTTCTCGCATGGCCCCGAAGATGCCGTCGAGCCGGGTCTTCTGGTCGTCGCTGAGCGAGAGTTCCCGCTCCAGCCGCTCACGGAACTGCGCCAGCGGCCCGCCACTGCCCGGGCTCTGGGCAAGCGCCGGCGTGATCAGCGCGCCGAGCCCCTCGCGCAGGGCGCTCAGGACCGATCCCGGCCATTCCCACGGGCCCAGGCCGGCCTTGGGCGCGCCGGCGGGTGCGCCGGCAGGTGCGCCGGCAGGTGCGCCGCCCGGTGGCGGTTCCTGCCAGTTCGGGGGTCGGAAGCGCAATGCCGCGTTGGGCACCTTGAGCACGCTCTCGCGGGTGTCGGTGATCACCCGGACATTGGCGGTCATGCCCGGGATGAGCGCGAGATCGGGGTTGGGCGTGGCCACCACCACGGTGTAGGTGACCACGTTCTGGACGGTGAGCGCGGCCTTGCGCACCTGGCGTACCTCGCCCGAGAAGCTGCGACCGGGGTAGGAGTCGACGGTGAAGGTGGCGCGCTGGCCCACCCGGATGCGGCCGATCTCGGCCTCGTCGATGGAGGTTTCCACCTGCATGTCGCGCAGGTTGCGTGCGATGACGAAGAGTTCGGGCGACTGCAGGCTGGCCGCCACCGTCTGGCCGGCGTCGATCGAGCGCTTGATCACCACCCCATCGACCGGCGCGCGGATCGCGGTGCGTTCCAGGTCGACCCGGGCCTGCTGCAGCTGGGCCTCGCGCTGCGCGACCACCGCGCGGGCACTGCCTGTCTGCGCCTGGGCGACCTCGACCTGGGCGCGCGCGCTGCGCAGCTCCTCGACGGCGGCGTCCATCACCGCACGGGCCTTGTCCAGCTCGGCGCCGGAGATGAAGTTTCGCTCGACCAGCTGCTGCTTCCGGTCGAGGTCGCGGCGGGCTTCGGCGAGATTGACCGACACCCGCGAGACCATGGCGCTGGCGGCACTGACCCCGGCCTGGGCGTTGAGCACCTGAGCGCGTGCAGCATCGACATCGGCCTGGGCCTGCCGCACCCGGTACTCGAAGGTCTCCGGGTCGATGCGGGCGATCAGCTGCCCCTTGCGCACCTCGGCATTGAAGTCGGCGAACAGCTCCTTGACCTGGCCGGACACCTGCGAGCCGACCGGAACCGTGACCTCCGCGTTGAGCGTGCCGGTGGCCGACACGCTGGCGGTGATCGGCCCGCGGGTCAGCGCGGCGGTGCGCCAGCCGGGCGCGGCGGCGATGTCCTGGCGCCGGTTCCACTCCCAGGTGCCAGCGGCGAGCAGACCGACCAGCACCAGCGCGGCGGGCCAGCGCCAGCGCCGCAGCAGCGAGGGGGGGGTGTCGGGCACTCGGTTCTCCAGATGGCGAGAGGCGGTCGCCGCCGCGGGTGCCGTGAAGGCTAGCATGAGGGCACGGTGCGTCCGGTGAGGCGGCTGCGGGCGGCGCGCGCGATCCCGCAGACTGGCGGCGGCGGACTGCGGAATCCCGAGGGACTCGACTGCACGCGGCATCGCCCGTGATAATGAGCGGTTGCCGACCCGTCGGCTGCCAGCCCCTCCCTTCCCCCGCCAAGCCAGCCCCGACCGATGACGCTCTCCAGACTGATCAAGTGGGGCCTGGCCCTGGCACTGCTGGGCGGTATCGGCTGGGCCGTCCACTGGCGGATCAACAGCGCCGAGGCCCCCGCGGCCAAGGCACCCGCCGCGCCCCCCGATCCCGCGGTCACCGTCATCCAGCCTCGCGCTCAGGATGTGCCCCTGGTCGTCGAGCTCAATGGCAGCGTCGTGCCCTTGCGGGTGGTCGATGTCCGCAGCCAGATCTCCAACCTGGTCCGCGAGGTGCTTATCAAGGAAGGGCAGTTCGTCCGGCAGGGCCAGCCGATGTTCCTGCTCGATGATCGCAACGATCGCGCCAATGTCGAGCGGCTGCGTGCCTCGCTCGCGCGCAACCGCGCGCTGGCCGCCGATCAGGATCGCCAGCTCGCGCGGGCGCGCGAACTGGTCGCGCGCAGCTTCATCTCGCAGGGGGCTGCCGACACCACCCAGGCACAGCGCGACGCGCAGTGGGCACAGGTGAAGTCCGACGAGGCGGCGCTGCAGGCTGCCGAAGTGGCGCTCGACTACAACATCATCCGGGCGCCGATCGCGGGCCGCACCGGCGTGGTCAATGTCTTTCCCGGCACGCTGGTGCAGCCCGCCGGCGCGTCGCTGGTCACCGTCACCCAGGTCGATCCGATCGCGGTCCAGTTCCCGGTTCCCGAGAGCCATCTCGCGCTGCTGCAGTCGCGCCTGCGCGCTGCAGGCCGCAGCCCGGTCAGGGTCACCATCCCGGCCACCCAGACGGTCGCCCAGGGCCAGCTCTATTTCATGGACAGCGCGGTCGATGCCGCCAACGGCACCATCAAGGCCAAGGCCACCTTCGCCAACGCCGAGGGCAACCTGTGGCCTGGCCAGTTCGTGCAGGCCCGGGTCGAGCTCGGCCTGCTCAAGGATGCGGTGGTGGTTCCCGCCAACGCCGTGGTCACATCCACCAGCGGGCGCTTCGTGTACGCGGTCAACCCCGACATGACCGTCCGCCAGGTGCCGATCAAGGATGTCTACGCCTTCAAGGACCAGCTGGTCGTCGAAGGGCCCCAACCCGATGACCGCATCGTGCTCGATGGTCGGCAGAACGTGCGGCCGGCCGGCAAGGTACGCGTCGTGGTGCCCGGCGAGGGCAAGGGTGGCGGCAAGGGGGCGGGCAAGGGCCCGGAGGGTAAAGGGCCGGAAGGGAAGGGCGCCGAGGGCAAGGCCGCCGAGGGCAAGGGCCCGGACGGCAAGTCATGAACCTGCCCCAGCTGTGCATCCAGCGGCCGGTCATGACCGTGCTGCTCAGCCTGGCCTGCGTGCTGGCCGGCTGGCTTGCCTATCTCAAGCTGCCGGTGGCCGCGCTGCCCAGCTACAACACGCCGGTGATCAGCGTCACGGCCCAGTTCCCGGGTGCCAGTCCCGAGACCATGGCGGCCTCGGTCGCGCTCCCGCTCGAGAAGCAGTTCTCCACGATCGACGGCATCAGCGTCATCAGCTCCACCAGCATCCTGGGTGCCACCAGCATCACCCTCGAGTTCAACGCGAGCAAGAACATCGACCTCGTGGCGGTCGATGTGCAGGCCGCGCTGCTGCGGGCTCAGCGCCTGCTGCCGGTGGAGATGACCAATCCTCCCTCCTATCGCAAGGTCAACCCGGCCGATGCGCCGGTGCTCTTCGTGGCGCTCAACTCGCCCTCGCTCAGCCTGTCCGAGCTGAACGACTATGCCGAGAATCTGATCGCGCCCACCATTTCCACGGTCAGCGGCGTGGCGCTGGTGAATGTCAACGGGCAGAAACGCTACGCGGTGCGGGTGAAGGCCAACCCCGATGCGCTCGCGGCCCACGGGCTCACGCTCGAAGACGTGGTCACCGCCATCAACTCGGGCAACTCCAACACCCCGGTCGGCATCCTCGACGGCCCCAAGCAGCTGCTCACCATCACCGCCAACCGGCAGCTCCACCGCGCGGCCGAATTCGCCAATCTGGTGGTCACCAGCCGCAACGGCGTGGCCATCAAGGTGCGCGATGTGGCCCAGGTGGAGGAGAGCTTCGAGTCGGTGCGCACCGCCGCCAGCTACAACGGCGAGCGCTCGATCATCCTGTCCATCCAGCGCCAGCCCAACGCCAACACCGTGGCCGTGATCGACGAGATCAAGGAGCTGATCCCGAAATTCCGCGCGCAGCTGCCGGCCTCCATCCAGATCCTCACCCTGAATGACCGTTCGCTCTCCATCCGCGAGGCGATCCATGATGTGAAGATCTCGCTCGGGCTGACGATCGTGCTGGTGGTCCTGGTCATCCTGGTTTTCATCCGCCGTCTGGTGGCCACGCTGATTCCCACGGTGAGCCTGCCGGTGTCGCTGATCGGCGCCATCGCCCTGCTGTACCCCATGGGCTACAGCCTGGACAACATCTCGCTGCTGGGGATCACGCTCGCGGTCGGCCTGGTGGTCGATGACGCGATCGTCATGCTCGAGAACATCATGCGTCATGTCGAGGAGGGCATGGCGCCGCTGCAGGCCGCGCTGGTCGGATCGCGCGAGATGGCCTTCACCATCTTCTCGATCTCGATCTCGCTGGTGGCGGTGTTCATCCCGATCTTTTTCATGCCCGGTGTGATCGGTCTGCTCTTCCATGAATTCGCGGTGGTGGTCGGCCTCTCGGTGCTGGTGTCGGCAGTGGTCTCGCTCACGCTGGTCCCGATGCTCGCCAGCCGGTTCCTCAGGCCGATCGATCCTGCGCATCACCGCGAGAACTTCTTTGGTCGCATGTTCGAACGCGGGTTCAAGGCGGTGCTCGACGCCTATGCCAGCAGCCTCGATGTCGCCCTGCGACATCGGCGCTGGGTGCTCGCGGTGGCCTTTCTCACCTTCGGTCTCACGGTGTGGCTGGTGCAGATCAGCCCCAAGGGCTTCTTCCCCGAGGAGGACATCGGCCAGATCCAGGCGATCACCGAGGCGAGCGAGGACATCTCCTTCGAGGAGATGTCGCGGCTGCAGGCCCGCGCCGCCGAGATCGTGCGCAAGGACCCCAATGTGGCCTATGTGTCCTCTTTCGTGGGCTCGCCGCCCACCAACCCGCAGCAGATGAACACCGGCCGCATGTTCATCGTGCTCAAGGCGCGGGGCGAGCGCGAGAAGGTTCAGCGGGTCATCGAGGGCCTGCGCCAGAAGGTCCGCTACCCGGGCTTTGCGGTGTACATGCGCCCGGTGCAGAACCTGCAGCTCGGCGGCAAGGTCTCCAAGAGCCGCTACCAGTACGTCATGCAGAGTGTGAGCGCCGATGCGCTCGGCGAGTGGTCCGGCAAGCTGATGCAGCGCATGCGCGCCGACCCTGTCTTCCGCGATGTCACCAGCGACACCCAGATGCGCGGCCTGCAGGCCCAGGTGGAGTTCGACCGCGACAAGGCCGGTGCTCTCGGCGTCTATGTGCAGGACATCCGCACTGCGCTCTACAGTGCCTTCGGCGACCGCCAGGTTTCCACGATCTTCACGCCGGTCAACAGCTACCTGGTGATCCTCGAGGCGCCCGGCGAGTACCGCAAGTTCGAGGACGCGATCGGCAAGATCTTCGTGCGTTCCCGGGTCACCCAGCAGGTGGTCCCGTTGTCCACGCTGGTGAAGGTCTCCCGCGGCGTAGGGCCCACCGCGGTCAACCATCAGGGCCAGCTGCAGGCGGTCACCATCTCGTTCAACCTGGCGCCCGATGCCGCGCTGGGCGATGCCACCGCGAAGATCGCGGCCTTCGGGCGCGATCTTAGGTTTCCGCCGTCGATCATCGCCAGCTACGGCGGCGATGCCGCAGTCTTCCAGGGCTCGCAGTCCAGTCAGCTGGTGCTGATCCTCGTGGCGCTGGCGGTCATCTATGTGCTGCTCGGCGTGCTCTACGAGAGCTACATCCACCCGCTCACGATCCTGGCCGGTCTGCCCTCGGCCGCGGTCGGAGCGCTGGTGTTCCTGTGGTTCTTCAAGATCGAGCTCACCCTGATCGCCACCATCGGCATCCTGATGCTGATCGGCATCGTCAAGAAGAACGCGATCATGATGATCGACTTCGCCCTCGATGCGCAGCGTACCCAGTCGATGTCGCCGGAGCAGGCAATCCGCCAGGCCTGCGTGCTGCGCTTCCGGCCCATCCTCATGACCACCTTCGCCGCGCTGATGGGGGCACTGCCCATTGCCCTGGGCCTGGGCGCGGGCGCCGAGCTGCGCATGCCTCTGGGCGTGGCAGTGGTCGGTGGCCTGCTGTTCTCGCAGGTTATCACGCTCTACATCACGCCCGTCATCTACCTCTATCTCGACCGCTGGGCTGGGAAGGGACCCCTTCAGCTGCCCGAGACGACATGACGCAAGCCCGCCCTGACCGCGCCCCAACCGGGAATGCCATGAGCTCCTCCAACCTGCCGACACGCCGGGCCCCCCAGCCGTCATCGGTCCGCGCCGGGCGCGGGCTGCCCCTCGCCGCTGCGCTGACGGTTGCGCTGCTGCTGGCCGCCTGCGGTCAGGGCGGTTCGTCGCCGGCTGCCCCGCCGGCGGCGAGTGCCCCGGCGGCTGCGGCACCTGCGGCGGGCGCCCCTGCGGCGGGTGCTTCCGCCCCTGCCGCCGCCGGTGCCCCGTCGGCGCCACCGCCGCCGGAAGTGGGCGTGGTCACCGTGGCGCAGGTGCCGGTGAATCTGGTCACCGAACTGCCCGGGCGCACCGAGGCCTTCCGCGTGGCGCAGGTCCGCGCCCGGGTGGCCGGCATCGTGCAGCAGCGCCTCTTCACCGAGGGCAGCGATGTCCGCGCCGATCAGCCGCTCTTCAAGCTCGATGACGCGGCGCTGCGCGCCACGCTGGCCAGCGCCCAGGCAGCGCTGGCCCGCGCCGAGGCCAACGCAGTGCAGGCGCAGGCGCAGGCCGAGCGTGCGAAGCCGCTGTTCGAGGCCAGGGCGATCAGCGAACAGGAACTGGTCAGTGCCGTGGCCGTCGGCCAGCAGGCCCAGGCCGACATCGCCGTGGCCAGGGCCGCGGTGCAGACTGCCCAGATCAACCTTGGC
The DNA here is from genome assembly GCF_982640115.1 of Quisquiliibacterium sp. Classification (NCBI taxonomy): domain Bacteria; kingdom Pseudomonadati; phylum Pseudomonadota; class Betaproteobacteria; order Burkholderiales; family Burkholderiaceae; genus Quisquiliibacterium; species Quisquiliibacterium sp. The sequence goes on from NZ_CEXFHW010000014.1 coordinate 34,920, forward strand.
TATGCATCGGTCACCTCGCCGCTGCGCGGTCGCATCGGTCGGGCTCTGGTCACCGAGGGCGCCCTGGTCGGGCAGGGCGAGGCCACGCCTCTGGCGCTGGTGCAGCAGATCGATCCGATCTATGTGAACTTCACCCAGCCGGCCGGTGATGTCCTGCGGCTGCGGGCGGCCATCCAGTCGGGCGCGCTGCGCAGCGCCGCCGGCAAGGATGCCGCGCTGGTGCGGCTCGTGCTCGAGGATGGCAGCGTCTATCCGCTGCCGGGGCGCCTGCTGTTCTCCGACCTGAGCGTCGACCCCACCAGCGGCCAGATCACCCTGCGCGCCGAGGTGCCCAATCCGCGCGGGCAGCTGTTGCCCGGCCTCTATGTGCGCGTCAAGGTCGAGCAGGCCCAGGCGCCGGCGGCGGTCCTGCTGCCGCAGCAGGCGGTCAGCCGTGGCGGTCAGGGCGACAGCGTGCGTGTGGTCGGCGACGATGGCATCGTGACCATGCGGCCGGTCAAGATCGGCTCGGCCCGCGAGGGCCAGTGGGTGATCCTCGACGGCCTCAAGCCGGGGGAGAAGGTGATGGTCGACGGCTTCCAGAAGCTGCGCGGCGGCAAGGGCCCGGTCAAGCCGGTGCCCTGGCAACCGGCACCGGCCGCCGGCTCCGCAACCGCGGCCCCGGCCCCGGCCCCCGCCCAGGCCCCTGCCTCGGCCCCGGCCGCTGGCCCCGCGGCGCCTGCCGCTCGCTGACCGGAGGCCTCCCGTGGCGCAGTTCTTCATCGATCGCCCGGTATTCGCCTGGGTGATCGCGCTGTTCATCATGGTGGCCGGCGGGGTGGCGGTCACCCAGTTGCCGATCGCCCAGTACCCGCCTGTCGCCCCGCCGGCGGTACAGCTCTCGCTCACCTATCCCGGCGCCACCGCGAAGGTGCTCGAGGACAGCGCCATCTCGCTGATCGAGCGCGAGATGAACGGCTCGCCCGGCCTCATCTACATGGAATCGGTGGCCCAGGCCGACGGCACCGGCTCGATCACGCTCAGCTTCGAGCCGGGCACCGATCCCTCGCTCGCCGCGGTCGATGTGCAGAACCGGCTCAGCCGCGCCGCCCCGCGCCTGCCCCAGGCGGTGACGCAGCTCGGCGTGCGCATCGACAAGGCCAACCCGAACTTCCTGCTGTTCACCATCCTGTCCTCCAGTGACCCGGCCTGGACGCCGGTGGCCCTGGGTGACTACGCCGCGCGCAGCGTGCTGCCCGAGATCCAGCGGGTGCCGGGCGTGGGCCAGGCGCAGCTCTTCGGTACCGAGCGTGCCATGCGGGTCTGGGTCGACCCGGCAAGGCTGCTCGCCTATCGCCTGTCGATGAGCGATGTCACCGCGGCGATCGCCACCCAGAATGTGCAGGTGTCCTCGGGCTTCGTCGGCGAGCAGCCGGCCACCGCCGACCAGCGCGTCTTCGCGGCGGTGGTGGTCAAGGGCCAGCTCGCCAACCCGGCCGAGTTCGGCAACATCCTGCTGCGGGCCAATCCCGATGGGTCCTCGGTACGGTTGCGCGATGTTGCCCGGGTGGAGCTCGGTGCGCAGGGCTACGGCCTGAGCACCCGGCTCAACGGCCAGCCCTCCACCGGCATCGGCGTGCAGCTGGCGCCCAATGCCAACGCGCTCGAGACCGCCGCGCTGATCAAGGCGCGACTCGACGAGCTCTCACGCTTCTTCCCTCCGGGGATGAAGGCGAGCATCCCCTACGACAGCTCCAAGTTCATCCGGATCTCGATCCTGCAGGTGGCGCAGACCCTGGTCGAGGCGGTGCTGCTGGTGTTCGTGGTGATGTACCTGTTCCTGCAGAACATCCGCTACACCCTGATCCCCACGCTGGTGGTGCCGGTGGCCTTGCTGGGCACCTTCGGTGCGCTGCTGGCCATGGGTTTCTCGATCAATGTTCTCACCATGTTCGGCATGGTGCTGGTGATCGGCATCGTGGTCGACGACGCGATCGTCGTGGTCGAGAATGTCGAGCGGATCATGAGCGAGGAGGGGCTGCCGCCGCGCGAGGCCACCCGCAAGGCGCTGGGGCAGATCTCCGGTGCGATCATCGGCGTCACCGTGGTGCTGGTGTCGGTGTTCGTGCCGCTCGCCTTCTTCAGCGGCTCGATCGGCAACATCTACCGACAGTTCGCCGCGGTGATGGTCGTGGCCATCCTGTTCTCGGCCTTCCTCGCGCTCTCGTTTTCACCGGCGCTGTGCGCCACGCTGCTGCGGCCGGTGCAGGCCGGCCACCACCATGCGCGCCGCGGCTTCTTCGGCTGGTTCAACCGGGGCTACGCGCGCACCGCCTCCGCCTATCAGGGCCTGGTCGCCCGCATCCTGCGGCGGGTCTGGCGCTACCTGATCATCTATGTGGCGATCATCGGCGCGGTGGTGGTGATGTTCCAGCGCCTGCCCACCGCCTTCGTGCCCAATGAAGACCAGGGCAACATCCTCGTGAATGTGCTGCTGCCACCGGGCGCCACGCAGCAGCGCACGCTCGGCGTGATGCAGCAGGTGGAAGGCTTCATGCTCAAGCAGGCCGATGTCGAGAGCATGGTCACCGTGCTCGGGTTCAACTTCTCGGGCACCGGCCAGAATGCCGCGCTGGCCTTCGTCACCCTCAAGGACTGGGCGCAGCGCCCCGGCGAGGAGCGCTCGGCGCAGGCGCTGGTCAAGCGCTCCTTCCCGGCGCTCTCGCGCATCCGCGATGCCTTCACCTTCCCGCTCAGCCCCCCGCCCATCCGTGATCTCGGCCGGGCCAACGGCTTTGCGTTCCGCCTCCAGGACCGCAGCGGCGTGGGCCGAGAGGCGCTGCTCGCGGCGCGCAACCAGATCCTCGCCGAGGCCGGCAAGAGCCCGCTGCTGGCCGCGATGCGGCCCGACGGTCTCGAGGATGCGGCGCAACTCGAGCTGCGCATCGACCGTGATCGGGCGGCGGCGCTCGGCGTGGGCTTCGCAGCCATCACCAGCACGCTCTCCAGCGCACTGGGTTCGGCCTACGTGAACGACTTCCCCAATCAGGGCCGCGTCCAGCGGGTGGTGGTGCAGGCCGACGCGCCGGCGCGCATGCAACCGGAGCAGCTGCTGCGGATCCCGGTGGTCAACGCGCAGGGGCAGTCGGTACCGCTGTCGTCGTTCGCCTCGGCGCAATGGGTCACCGGCGCCATGCAGGCGATCCGCTACAACGGCTACCCGGCCATGCGGATCGCCGGCGAGCCGGCGCCCGGGGTCAGTTCCGGTGCCGCCATCGCCGAGATGGAACGCATCGCCGCGGGGCTGCCACCGGGCCTGGGCTATGAATGGACCGGCCTGGCCCGCGAGGAGAAGCGCTCGGGTTCCACCGCGATGCTGCTGTTCGCGTTCTCGCTGCTGTCGGTGTTCCTCTGCCTGGCCGCGCTCTACGAGAGCTGGACCATCCCGCTGGCGGTGGTACTGGTGGTGCCGCTCGGGGTGCTGGGCGTGGTCGGCGCCGCCTCGTTGCGCGGCCTCGAGAACGATGTGTTCTTCAAGGTCGGCCTGATCACCATCATCGGCCTGTCGGCCAAGAACGCGGTCCTGATCATCGAGTTCGCCCGTGACCTGCAGGCGCGCGGGATGAGCGCGGTCGATGCCGTGCTCGAAGCGGCCCATCTGCGCTTGCGACCCATCCTGATGACCTCGCTCGCCTTCATCCTCGGGGTCATGCCGCTGGTGCTGGCCACCGGCGCCGGCTCGGCCAGTCAGCGCTCGATCGGCACCGGCGTGCTTGGCGGCATGATCACGGCCACCGTGCTGGCGGTGTTCTTCGTGCCGGTGTTCTTCGTGGTGGTGCGCCGCGTTTTTGGTGGCGGTGGGCGGGCACGGGGTCGTGTCGCGCCACCCGTGCCGCCGCCTGGGTCGACACCGTCGTCGCCCCCTTCGACGCCGTCGCAGGACAGCCGCTCGGGCGAGGAGCGCTCATGAGGCGTACCCGACTGCCCATCTGGCTGCTCGCGAGCGCACTGCTCGCCGGTTGCGCCGGCCTGCCGCCGGCCCGCAGCCCGCAAAAGCCTGCGCCCGAGCTGCCGGCCAGCTTCCCGGCCGCCCCTGCCGCAGCGGCGGGCGCCCAGGCGGCTGATACCGTCGCCTGGCAGGATTTCTTTCGGGACGAGTCGTTGCGCCGGCTGATCGACATCGCCCTGCGCAACAACCGCGATCTGCGGCTCGCCGCCCTCGCCATCGAGCAGGCCCGCGCGCAGATGCAGCTGCGCGAAGCCGATCTGCTGCCCACGGTGGGACTGGGGCTGTCGGGTTCGCGCACGCCCAATGGCGCGGGCGGTGCCAACACCCTGTACCTGGGCGGGCTGCAGATGACCGCCTACGAGCTCGACCTGTTCGGTCGGCTGCGCAGCCTGAGCGCGGCCGCGGCGGCGCAGTTTCAGGCCACCGAGGCGCAGCGCCTCGCCGTGCGCATCAGCCTGGTGGCGGCGGTGGCGCAGGGCTACCTGAACCTGCAGACCGATGAAGCGCTGCTGGCCCTCACCCGCCAGACCCTCGCGTCCCGCGAGGACACCCTGCGGCTCACCGAGACCCGCCATCGGCTCGGCGCGGCCTCCCTGCTCGAGGTGCGCGCTGCGCAGTCACTGCTCGAGGGGGCTCGGGTGAGCCTTGCCCAGCAGCAGCGCCAGCGGGCGCAGGACGAGAACGCGCTCTCGCTGCTGATGGGCACGCCGCTTTCGGCCGCTGGCGTGAGCGTCGCGCCGCTGCGCGGCCTGGCCGCCTTCCCCGAGCTGGCCCCCGGCCTGCCCTCCGAGGTGCTGGCTCGTCGTCCCGACCTGCGCGCGGCCGAGCTGCAGATGGCCGCCGCCGATGCCGGCATCGAGGCAGCCCGCGCCAGCTTCTTCCCGCGGATCACCCTCACCGCCAGCGCCGGCAGCGCCACCCGCTCGCTCACCAGCCTGTTCAGCGGCGGGACCTTCGCTGCCGGAGTGGCCGGACAGCTGCTGCAGCCGCTGTTCGATGCCGGCCGCAACCAGGCCGCGCTGCAGTCGGCCAACCTCAGCCGCGACCAGGCGCTGGTGCAGTACGAACGTGCCGTGCAGCAGGCCTTCCGCGAGGTGGCTGATGCGCTGGTGGCGCGCAGCACCCTGCTCGAGCAGCTCGGTGCCCAGCAGGCGCAGGTGCAGGCCGAGACCGGGCGGGCCGCGATCGTCGAGGCCCGCCATCGTCACGGCGCGGCCAGCTACCTGGAACTGCTCGATGCCCAGCGCTCGCTCTTTGCCGCCCAGCAGTCGCTGGTGCTGGTGCAGGGGCAGGCCGGGCAGAGCCTGGTCACGCTCTACAAGACCCTGGGTGGCGGCTGGCAGTAGGCCCGGGCAGGATGTCCGCGGCAGACCCGGGTTGACGGCCGGCGGCGCCGGCC
>NZ_CEXFHW010000015.1:0-38715 GCF_982640115.1 Quisquiliibacterium sp.
TCGGCCTGCACCGCATACCAGGTGCCCATGCCGTAGCAGGGCCCCAGGACCGCGGTGATCCACGGTGTCTCGCGCTCGCGGCCACGCTGGCCGGTCATGCCCACCCGGCCCATGCCGCCCGCACCCTGGATGTCGGGCATGCGCGCGCCCGCCGATTCCACCAGGAACACGCAGGGCAGGCCGCTGCGGCTGGCGCGCTCGCGCAGATGCATCAGCTTGCCGATGTTGCGCACCGTCGACGACGCACCCAGCGTGGTGAGATCGAAGGCAGCGACCGCGATGTCGCGGCCGTCGACCCTGCCCACACCGGTGACGATGCCGTCGGCCGGAGTGCGGTGCGCATCCTCGGCACGCGCCGAGACCGTGAACTCGCCGAACTCGCTGAAGCTGCCGGCATCACAGAGCAGCGCGATGCGTTCGCGGGCATTGAGATGGCCCTGTTCGCGGCGGGCCTGCAGTCGGGCGGGACCGCCCATGGCCTGGACCTGCGCGCGGCGCTGGGCGAGCTGGTCGGCAAGTTCGTCGTGATTCATGGGGCGCGGTCTCGGGAGCGGGCAAGCCCCGCTTATAGCACCGGCTCCCGGCAGCGGACATAACCGTGCGGTCCGCTCGGCAGCTCACCGGCAGGCCCGCGGCGCGCCTGTAGCATCGGCTCCGCGAGCGCGCGGTGCGCCTGCCGCCACCGTCGAGAGTCGCGCATGAAGTCGTCGGCATCACCCACCCATCGCGGCAACAAGGCCGCCCTGCCCAGCAAGCCCTGCGCGCGCTGCGGACTGCCCATGAGCTGGCGACGCCGCTGGGCGAAGAACTGGGACGAGGTGAAGTACTGCTCGGATGCGTGCCGGCGCGACAAGGGCGCGGGCGCGACGGGCACGCGGGGCCGGTCATGAACCGGCTGCGCGACCTGGTCATCGTGCTGGGCGACCAGCTCGACGCAAACGCATCCGCCTTCGACGGCTTCGATCCCGCGCAGGACGCGGTGTGGATGGCCGAGGTGGCCGAAGAGTCCGAGCATGTCTGGTCGGGCAAGCCGCGCATCGCGCTCTTCCTGTCGGCCATGCGCCACTTCGCGCAGGCGCTGCGCGAGGCCGGGCGGCCGCTGCACTACACCCGGCTGGAGCAGCCCGACAACCACGGCAGCCTGGCCATGCAGCTGCAGGCCGACATCGCGCGGCTGCGCCCCGCGCGTCTGGTGATGACCGCCCCCGGCGAGTGGCGGGTGCTAGAGGCCCTGCGCGCGGTGGCGCAGGCGGGCGGCCTGACCCTGGACATCCGCGAGGACCGGCACTTCTACGGGAGCGTGCGCGAGTTTGCGGCTCATGCCCGCGGCCGCAAGACGCTGCGCATGGAGTACTTCTACCGCGAGCAGCGCCGCCGCCACGGCGTGCTGATGCGCGACGGCGAGCCCGAGGGCGGCCAGTGGAACTACGACGCCGAGAACCGCGAATCCTTCGGCGCGGCCGGCCCGGGGGCCGTGCCGTCACGCGCGGTGTTTCCGCCCGACGCCATCACGCGCGAGGTGATCGCGCTGGTCGAGGCCCGATTTCCGGCGCACCCCGGCTCGCTGAGGGACTTCGCCTGGCCGGTCAGCCGCGCGCAGGCGCTCATCGCGCTCGAGCGATTCATCGCCGAGCGGCTACCGCTCTTCGGCCGCTACCAGGATGCGATGTGGCCGGGCGACCCCTGGCTCTATCACGCCCAGATTTCGGCAGCGCTGAACCTGAAGCTGCTCGATCCGCGCGAGGCGGTCGATGCCGCGGTGGCCGCCTTCCATGCCGGCGCCGCGCCGCTGCCCAGCGTGGAAGGCTTCGTGAGGCAGATCCTGGGCTGGCGCGAGTACGTGCGCGGCATCTACTGGACCCGCATGCCGGGCTATGGCGAGCTCAACGCACTGCAGGCGCAGGCCGAACTGCCAGCCTGGTACTGGACCGGCGAGACCGACCTCGCCTGCCTGCGCGACACCCTCGAGCAGACCCTGGCGCACGGCTATGCCAACCACATCCAGCGGCTGATGGTCACCGGCCTGTACGCGCTGCTGCTTGGCGTGGAACCGGCGCAGATCCATGCCTGGTTCCTCGCGGTGCATGTGGACGCGGTGGAGTGGGTGGAACTGCCGAACACCCTGGGCATGAGCCAGTACGCCGATGGCGGCCTGATGGCGAGCAAGCCCTATGTGGCCACCGGGCGCTACATCCAGCGCATGAGCCCGCACTGCCAGGGCTGCCGCTACCGCCCGGACCAGTCGGTGGGCGAGCGGGCCTGCCCGTTCACCACCCTGTACTGGGACTTTCTGCTGCGCCACGAGACGCTGATGGCGGGCAATCCGCGCATGGCGCTGCAGGTACGCAATCTGGCCCGGCTCGATGAGGCGCAGCGAGACGCGGTGCGGGCGCGAGCCGCCGCGATCCGCCAGGGTGAGGTGGGATCGGCGGGCTGAGTCGGCAGACCTAGCTGTCGCCCTGATCGAGGCTCACGATCACCGCGGCATTGGCGATGATGATCGAATCGCCACCGGCCTCGGCCGGGATCTCCAGACCACCGTGCACCGCGGTGACCGTGACCGTGCCGTAAGGCAGCTCGGCCGCCACCGCCTTCGTGTCCACCGCCGCGGGATCGGGCACACCGACGGTGACATCGACGATCATGTCCTGCGGCGTCTTGCCGACCATCCGGAAGAAGCCCAGGCTGCTGTGGCGGATCGCGTCCGACACCGCGCGACGCGCGGCCTTGGTCGCGTCACGGCCATGGACATCGACCCCCATTCCCATCTCGGTGATGCAACGCACGCGGGCCATCGGGTTTCCTTGCGGGGTGGGGTTGGAAGGGCAGCGAAGCCGCCGCACTCAGCGACCGAACAACCGCGCGATCCGCTCGAGCAGGGAGGCGTCGGCCCGCACCCGAGCGAAGGTCTCTTCGTCGAAATACACCTCGTTGGGCTCGAGCCGACGCCAGAGCCGATAGCCCTGGCCGGCCATGTAATCCCGGTATTCGGGCTTGTCGAACAGATTCTCGAGGATGACGACCCTGGGCCGGTATTTTCCGAGTGAAAGCCCGCGCAGGACATTCAGCTCCCAGCCTTCGACATCGATCGCGAGCAGATCGATCCGTTCGAGGTCGGGCTCGTGCTCGGCGAGGATGGCGTCGAGGCGCCGCACGCGCACCTTGATCGCGCGGACCTCGGTGGATTTCTCGACGGTGCGATGCAGCTCGCGGAATTCATCCTTGATGCCGAGCGACGAGAAGGACTCGAAGCTGACCGATCCACCAAGATACTCAGCGCCCTTGGAATCGACCACGAAGAAATCCTGGTCGTCGGCATCGACATCGCTGCAGGCATACTGGTGCACCGTGTAGCCGCGCGCGCGATGCAGCTCGCAGAAATCGGGATTCGGTTCGATGCCGATGACTCTCCAGCCGTTTTCACGAAAGCTGGCGGAGATCGACAGAAAATCAGGCCGGGCTGCGCCGACCTCGACGAGCACGCCGGGGCGGGCCCGATCATCGCCGAACACCAGCTTCTGGACGACGCGATCGACATTCTTCTCTGCGGTCATGGTCGATGGCTTTCGCGGCGGCAGATGTCGGCGCCGATGATAGCACCGCACCCCGTCACGACCCGGGCGGCATCAGCCTGGGCCCGCAGCCCTCCCCAGGGGCCATGCCCGGAAGAACGCCCTGACCCGATCGACGAAGCACGCCCGCTGCTCCAGCTTCCCAGCAGGGCTGGCCGCGGCGATCGCCGCGCGACAGGCACAATGGCGATGCGCGACCGCCCGCCGCGGCGCCTGCCATGCGGCTTGTCGGTCAAGGCCATCCATCGTCATTGCCACTCGGGGGACTGTCACTGTCATGAGGATTGCCACCTGGAACGTGAACTCGCTGAAGATCCGACTGCCGCACCTGCTGGAGTGGCTGGCCGCCGATCCGATCGATGTGGTCTGCCTGCAGGAGACCAAGCTGATCGACGAGCGCTTCCCCCGCGAGGCGCTCGCGCAGGCCGGCTATGCGGCGGCCTTCAGCGGTCAGCCCACCTACAACGGCGTGGCCATCCTCACCCGCGTGGCCAGTGTCGGTGAGCCTGCCGAGGTGCTGGTGGGCAATCCGCGTCTGGCCGACGAGCAGCGCCGGCTGATCAGCGCCACCGTGGCCGGCATCCGGGTGGTCTGCGCGTATTTCCCCAACGGGCAATCGCTCGACTCGGAGAAGTACCCCTACAAGCTCGGCTGGCTCGATGCGCTGATCGACTGGCTGGGCCCGCAGATCGCGGCCGGTCAGCCGCTCGCGCTCGCCGGCGACTACAACATCGCCCCCGAGGCGCGCGATGTGCGCAACCCCGCGCAGTGGGAGGGTCAGGTGCTGTGCTCGCCACCCGAGCGGGAGCGCTTCGCGAAGCTGCTCGCGCTCGGCATGGTCGACACCTTCCGGCTCTTCGATCAGCCCGAGAAGATCTTCACCTGGTGGGACTACCGGCAGATGGCCTTCCGGCGCAATGACGGTCTGCGGATCGACCATGTGCTGGTCAGCCGCAACCTGCAGCCGCGGGTGACCGCCTGCACCGTGGCGAAGGCCTTGCGCGCACGCGAGCAACCCTCGGATCACGCACCGGTGGTGGTGGAGCTCAGCCCGGCCTGAGCCGGGATGGCGGTCGCCTCAGCGCCCGTCGTCCTCGAGGTGCAGTTCCTGGATCTTGCGGGTGATGGTGTTGCGCCCGATGCCCAGACGCTGCGCGGCGTCGATCCGCCGGCCGCGGGTGTGCCGCAAGGCGGTGCGGATGACCGCGCTCTCGAACTCGCGCGTGAGGCGATCCATCAGGTCGCTGTGGACCTCCGCATCGGGCTGCGGAGAGCGGTCGACCTGAGCCGCCAGCAGCGCCGAGACTTCGCGCTCGAGCAACGCCGCCCAGCGCGCGGCCGAGGCTGCGTCAGCAGCCGCCATCGACACGCCATGGGCGCTGCCATGCCCCGCAAGCGCCGTCTGGCCCGGAAACCCATTGGCCGCCAAGGGCTGCCCGCCATGCGATGGCGGCACATGGCCCGGGGGCGGCTGAAAAGGCTGCGGGTACACCACGGCCATGGCCTCGTGCCCACGGGCCGGGTCGCCGTGATCGGCGACCATGCCCGGCGACTCGAGGCCGGCGCCGGGGCGGCCATCACCGGCCTCGGCGCGAACCTCGGGCGGCAGATCCTTCACGCCCACGGTCTGCGAAGGCGCCATCACGCTGAGCCAGTGGCAGACATTCTCCAGCTGGCGCACATTCCCGGGCCAGCTGAATCGCCCAAGGGCCGCGTGCGCCTCCTCGGTGAGCCGCTTGGGTTCGACACCGAGCTCGCGGGCGCTGCGCTGCAGGAAGTGCCGCGCCAGCAGCGGCACATCATCGGAACGCTCGCGCAGCGCGGGCAGGCGCAGCCGGATCACATTGAGGCGATGGAACAGATCCTCGCGGAACAGGCCCTTGCGGACCCGATCCTCGAGATTCTGGTGGGTGGCCGCGATCACGCGCACATTGGCGCGAAGCGGCTGATGCCCGCCCACGCGATAGAAGTTGCCATCGGCCAGCACCCGCAGCAGGCGGGTCTGGAGGTCAGGCGGCATGTCGCCGATCTCGTCGAGGAACAGCGTGCCTCCCTCGGCCTGCTCGAAGCGGCCGCGACGGGTCTGCTGGGCGCCGGTGAAGGCGCCGCGCTCATGGCCGAAGAGCTCGGACTCGAGCAGGTCGCGGGGAATGGCGGCGGTGTTCAGCGCCACGAAGGCCTGGCCCTTGCGGGGACTGTGATCGTGCAGCGCGCGCGCCACCAGCTCCTTGCCAGTGCCCGACTCGCCAGTGATCAGCACCGTGACATGGGAGTTGGACAGGCGCCCGATCGCGCGGAACACCTCCTGCATCGCGGGCGCCTTGCCGAGGATCTCGAGCTCGCCCGCGGCCACCTCGTCGACCACCTCCTCGGGCACGCTCTCCTGGACCGCGCGGCGGATCAGGTCGATGGCCTTGGGCAGATCGAAGGGCTTGGGCAGATATTCGAAGGCCCCGCCCTGGAAGGCCGACACCGCGCTCTCCAGGTCGGAGAAGGCGGTCATGATGATCACCGGCAGCGCAGGCCGGCGCTCCTTCACCTTCTGCAGCAGCTCGATGCCGTTCTCGCCCGGCATGCGGATGTCGGAGACCAGCACCCGTGGCGCGCCGTCCTCGAAGGCCCTCAGGCACTCCCGCGCGGTGGAGAACACCCGCACATCGAAGCCCTCGCGGGTGAGCGCGCGCTCGAGCACCCAGCGTATCGACTGGTCATCGTCAACGATCCATACCGAGTTCATGTGTGCGCCCTGGTCTGCGTGGACCTGCGCCTAGACGATCGGCAACAGAATCCTGAATTCAGTCCGCCCCGGCCTGCTATCGCACTCGATCACGCCACCGTGCTGCTGCACGAAGCTCTGCGCGAGCGACAGGCCAAGACCGCTGCCCCCTTCCCGTCCCGACACCAGCGGAAAGAAGATCCGATCACGGATCGCTTCCGGGATGCCGGGGCCGTTGTCGATCACATGCAAATCCAGTGCCAGCTTGTGACGACGGCCACCGATCACAGTCTGACGACTGATGCGCGAGCGCAGGATGATGCGCCCGGCACCGGCCAGGGCCAGAGCCGCGTTGCGCACGATGTTCATCACCACCTGGATCAGCTGCTCCTTGTCGCCGCGGAACTCCGGCAGGCTGGCGTCGTAATCGCGCTCGAACACCAGGCTCGGGCCGTACTCGGCCTGCACCACCGAGCGGACCCGCTCGAAGACCTCGTGGATGTTCATGGGCTGCACGACCCGGGCGTGGCGGTGCGGCGCGAGCAGGCGATCGACCAGCGCCTGCAGGCGGTCGGCCTCCTTGATGATCACCTGGGTGTACTCCCGCAGCGCCGGCGAGGGCAGTTCGGTCTCGAGCAGCTGCGCCGCGCCGCGCAGGCCGCCCCGCGGGTTCTTGATCTCGTGGGCGAGGTTGCGCACCAGTTCGCGGTTGGCCGGCGCGGAATCGAGCAGCTTGGATTCACGCTCCTGGCGCAGACGCTGCGCGATCGGGCGGAACTCCATCAGCAGCACGCCCAGCGGGCTGTCGAGCGCAGCGGCGGTGGAGGAGAGTTCGAGCGGCTCACGGCCGGCGCGCTCGAGCACCAGTTCCTGATGCTTGTGGCCGAAGGCCGCCCGGCAGGCATCGAGCACCAGCGCATCGATGATGCCGCCGTTGACGAACAGCCGGGCGAAGTTCTGGCCGCGGATCAGCCGGTTGGAAACCTCGAAGAGCTGCTCACCGGCCTGGTTGATGAAGACGATTGCGCCGTGGGGATCGAGCACCACGGCCGCGCTGCCGAGAAGGTCGAGGCCGGCCAGCAGCGATTCGGGACGCCGGCGGCGGTCTTCATGGTCGGGAGGCAGGAGGGTCATCGCCCGCCCCCGGTGCTCAGTTGCGGATGGCGGCCAGTTCCTGGCGGATGCTGACGATGTTGCTCTCGGCGCGGCCGATGTCCTCGCGCATGCGCTGCACCCGCTCGAGGTACTTCAGGTAGTTGCGCTCGTCGCCGCGGCGCTCGGGCTCGCCGTTGTTGAACGCGGTGCGCAACTCGGCCAGCCGGGCTTCCTCCTTGCGCAGCTCGTCCTCGAGGATGCGGCGGCGATCGCCGTCGAGCGTGCGCTGGGCGGAGGTGTCCACCTTGGGGAAGGCCGCAGGTGGTGCGGCTGCGGCAGGTCCGCCTGCGGCCGGGCGCTGGGTGGCCCCGGTGGGCGGGAAGGGTCCGGGTGCTGGCGGGATCGGCGCCGCGGGCGCGCCTGCCGCGCCGGCCTTGGGGGCAACCGGCTTGGGTGCGGGAATGACGGTGATGCTGGCATCGACCACACGGCACTGGCGCTCGGTCGCGGGCCCGGGTGCCGGCGCATTGGTGTACTCGATCACGCCGCTGGCGGATTCGCAGCGGTAGATCTGCGCCGGTGCGGGCGCGGCGATCAGGGTCAGCCCGACCATCAGGCCGAGCCTGCGGAGATGCCGGATCACGGTGTCCTCGGGAGGGGGTGGGGCATGGCCGACTATACCGCGCCCCCTCTGCCGGCAGACTGACCGATCGTCTGATGCCAGAGCGACGATCGGCGCAAATGCACGGCAAATCCCCGGCATTTGCGCGAGAAACGACAAAGGGCCGGCAGGCCGGCCCTTCGCGGTCATCACGGAGGGGAGCGGTCACGCCGCGCCCCGCCCGCTCAGAGGGAGTAGTACATGTCGAACTCCACCGGATGGGTGGTCATGCGGAAGCGGGTGACTTCCTCGCTCTTGAGCGCGATGTAGGCATCGATCATCTCGTCGCTGAACACGCCGCCGCGGGTGAGGAACTCGCGATCCTTGTCGAGATACTCGAGCGCCTGGTCGAGCGACGAGCACACGGTGGGGATCTTCGCGTCTTCTTCGGGCGGCAGGTCATACAGGTTCTTGTCAGCCGCCTCGCCCGGGTGGATCTTGTTCTGCACACCATCCAGGCCGGCCATCAGCATGGCCGAGAAGGCCAGGTAGGGGTTGGCGGTGGGATCCGGGAAGCGCACCTCGATGCGGCGACCCTTGGGGTTGCTCACATAGGGAATGCGGATCGAGGCCGAGCGGTTGCGCGCCGAGTAGGCGAGTTTCACCGGGGCTTCGAAGCCGGGAACCAGTCGCTTGTAGGAGTTGGTGCCGGGATTGGTGATCGCGTTCAGGGCACGGGCGTGCTTGATGATGCCGCCGATGTAGTAGAGCGCGAACTCGGACAGGCCCGCGTAACCATTGCCGGCAAACAGGTTGACCCCGTCCTTCCAGACCGACTGGTGGCAGTGCATGCCGGAGCCGTTGTCACCCACGACCGGCTTGGGCATGAAGGTGGCGGTCTTGCCGTAGCTGTGGGCCACATTGAGCACCACGTACTTCAGGATCTGCAGCCAGTCGGCACGCTGCACCAGCGTGGAGAACTTGGTGCCGATTTCGCACTGACCCGGGGCAGCCACCTCATGGTGGTGCACCTCGACCGGGACGCCCATCTGCTCCAGGAGCAGGCACATCTCGGAGCGCATGTCCTGGAAGGAATCCACCGGGGGCACGGGGAAATAGCCGCCCTTGACCGCAGGCCGATGGCCCAGGTTGCCGCCTTCGAACTCCTTGCCGGTGCTCCAGGGCGCTTCCTCGGAGTTGATCTTCACCCCGCAGCCGGACATGTCGACATTCCAGGTGACCGAGTCGAAGATGAAGAATTCGGGTTCGGGACCGAAGAAGGCGGTATCGCCCAGCCCGCTGGCCTTCAGATAGGCCTCGGCGCGCTTGGCGAGCGAGCGCGGGTCGCGGGAGTAGCCCTTGCCGTCGGAGGGCTCGATCACGTCACAGGACAGGATCAGGGTGGGTTCCTCGCGGAACGGATCCATGTTCGCGGTGGCGGGATCGGGCATCAGCAGCATGTCGGAGGCCTCGATGCCTTTCCAGCCGGCGATCGAGGATCCGTCGAAGGCGTGGCCGCTGACGAACTTGTCCTCGTCGAAATGGCTGACCGGCACCGTGACGTGCTGCTCCTTGCCGCGGGTATCGGTGAAGCGGAAATCAACGAACTTGACCTCGTTGTCCGTCACCATCTTCATGACGTCTTTGGCGCTCGCCATTCGGACTCTCCTGGGTAACTGCTGTCGGGTTTGAAAGGGGTAAATCAAAAGCCGCGCGATTGTCGGCGCATTTCTGCAGCCAGGCAAACCTGCCGGAAATCAAGCAGAAATCATGCCATGAACTCGGCAGCAACGCCCCCGGCTGGGGCATGAGAATTCAGGGACTTAGCGATCGACCACGCTCTGCGCACCAGGAACGAGCGCACGTTTTTGGTGCGCTCCCATGATACGCACAAATAGGGTGCACCGCAGCCGCGATCGCCGCCGGCTCAAGCCAGGAAGATCGACTGCAGGTCATTGAGGAAGTCCAGGCCCCGCGGGCTCGCCCGGAAGCGCGACGGGTCGGCGTCGATCAGGCCTGCCGCGAGGGCCTCACGCAGCGGCGCCGCCAGCACGGCCGCGCTCAGCCCGGTGCGCTCGTCGAACAGCGCGCAGGGCACACCCTCCACCAGCCGCAGGGCGTTGAGCATGAACTCGAAGGGCAGATCGGCGGCTTCGAGCAGGCGCTCGGTTTCGACGGCGCGGCCGGCCAGGGCCGCCTCCTGGTAGCGCTGCGGGTGCCGGTAGCGCGCCTGGCGCAGGACACCGCTGGCCGAGGAGATCTTGCCGTGGGCACCGGCACCGATGCCGAGGTAGTCGCCGAACTCCCAGTAGTTGAGGTTGTGACGGCAGCGGTGGCCAGCCCGCGCGAAGGCCGACACCTCGTAGCGCGCGAGCCCCTCGGCGGCGAGGCGCGCCTGCACAAGCGCCTGCATGTCGGCGGCCAGATCCTCGTCGGGCAATGGCGGCGGATGGCGTGCGAACAGCGTGTTGGGCTCGAGGGTGAGGTGATAGGCGCTCAGATGTGGCGGCTCGAAACCGAGCGCGGTATCGATGTCGGCGGCCAGATCGGCCAGGCTCTGGCCGGGCAGCGCGTACATGAGGTCGAGGTTGAAGCTGGCGAAGTGACGCGCCGCCTCGGCGACCGCGGCGCGCGCCTGTTCGCCGTCATGCACCCGGCCGATCGCGCGCAGCAGTCGGTCATCGAAGCTCTGGACCCCGATCGACAGCCGGGTGACGCCGGCGCGGGCGAAATCGGCAAACCGGCCCGTCTCGAAGGTGCCGGGGTTGGCCTCGAGGGTGATCTCGGCGCCCGCCGCCAGACGGATCCGCGCGCGCACCATGGCGAGCAGGGCGTCGATCGAGGCCGGCGAGAACAGACTGGGCGTTCCCCCGCCGATGAACACCGTCTGCACGCTGCGGCCCCACACCAGCGGCAGCGCGGCCTCGAGATCGGCCTGCAGCGCATCCAGATACGCGCGCTCGGGCAGGCCCGCCAGTTCGGTCGCCCCGCCGCGCCATTCATGCGAGTTGAAGTCGCAGTAGGGGCACTTGCGCAGACACCAGGGCAGGTGGATGTAGAGCGAGAGCGGCGGCAGCTGCGTGAGCGGCACCGGGCCGCGGGCCGGCGCGGCCCGACGCACCACCGACACCGGCCGGGCATCGCTCATCGGGCCGTCGCGCGCCGCGAATGCTCAGACCAGACCGGCACGGCGCAGACGGTCCTGCAGGTCGCGCATCGCCTGTCCGCGATGGCTCAGCGCGTTCTTGCGCTCGGGGCTGAGCTCGGCCACGGTGCAGCCCAGCTCGGGCAGCAGGAAGTGCGGGTCATAGCCGAAGCCGGCCTCGCCTCGGGGGGTGTCGATGAACTCGCCGCGCCACAGGCCATCGGCCACCACCGGCTGCGGGTCGTCCGGCGAGCGCACCAGCACCAGCACGCAGTAATAGTGGCCGCTGCGGCTGGCGGCCTGCCGCAGCTGGCTGGCCACCAGGCGGTTATTGGCGATGTCATCGCGCGGACCGCCGGCGAGCTCGGCCCAGCGCGCAGAATGCACACCGGGGGCGCCGCCGAGCGCGTCGAGGCACAGCCCGGAGTCGTCGGCGATCGCGGGCAGGCCGGCGGCGGCGCTGGCGTGGCGCGCCTTGGCGAGCGCATTCTCGAGGAAGGTGGCGTGCGGCTCGGGGGCATCGGCGATGCCGAGTTCGCGCTGGCCGACACCGCTCACCCCGAAAGGCGCCAGCAGGGCGGCAAACTCGCGCAGCTTGCCGGCATTGCCCGAGGCGATCACCACCCGGCTCAGACGGCCGGCGCCCGCCGCCGCGTTCACGGCAACGGCTGCCCGAGTGCGGACTGCTGGGCGCGCACCAGGTCGGCGATGCCCGCGCGGGCGAGTTCGAGCAGCGCATCGGCCTGCGCACGATCGAAGGGTTCGCCCTCGGCCGTGCCCTGGATCTCGACGAAGCCCCCGGCCGCGGTCATGACCACGTTCATGTCGGTGTCGCAGGCCGAATCCTCGGCGTAATCGAGGTCGAGCACCGGCACGCCCTGCCACAGGCCGACCGATACCGCGGCCACCGCCTGCCGCAGGGGCGAAGCGGCAAGCCGGCCCGTGGCCAGCAGCCCGGTGACGGCATCGTGCGCAGCCACCCAGGCACCGGTGATGGCAGCGGTGCGGGTGCCGCCGTCGGCCTGCAGCACATCGCAGTCGAGGGTGATGGTGCGCTCACCGAGCGCCGGCAGGTCGAACACCGCCCGCAGGCTGCGCCCGATGAGCCGCTGGATCTCCTGGGTGCGGCCCGACTGGCGGCCGCGCGCGGCCTCGCGATCGCCGCGGGTGTGGGTGGCCCTGGGCAGCATGCCGTACTCGGCCGTGACCCAGCCCTGGCCGCGCCCACGCAGGAAGCCGGGGACCTTGTCTTCGACGCTGGCGGTGCACAGCACCCGGGTGTCGCCGAACTCGACCAGCACCGAGCCCTCGGCATGGCGGGTGAAGCCCCGGGTGAAGCGCACCGGGCGCAACTGGGCGGGCGCGCGGCCGCTGGGGCGCAGGCAGGGGGCGGCGATGGCGGAGGCAGTCATGCCCGGCATTCTACGGGGCGATGACCCGGGGACGGGCGATGCCGGCAGGCTCCCGTGCGCGGGGCCCGACGCGCCTGCGCCCTCAGCGGGCGGCCGTGCGGGCGATCTCGTCCTGGATTTCGGCCACGGCCCGGTCGATGTCGGCCTCGGTGATCGGCGGCTCGGGCTCGGCGTCGGGGCTGATGTCGATGGTGGTGGTGACCGCGCCGCGCAGCAGGGCGGCTCCGGTCATCGGCGACGTGGCCGGCGCGTCGCTGTCCCAGCGCATGGCGAGCGCGGTGGCGTTGTCGGCCAGGCGGCCGGCAGCGGCCACGCTGCGTCGGACCAGATCGGGCACCGCGCGCTTCACATCGGCGCCGATGAAGCCCTCGATGAGCGCGCCCTCGGCCAGCGGCGCCCATACCCCGTCACTGCAGAGCAGCAGCAGATCGCCCGGCTGCAGCGTGGCGCCAGGGCTGACCTCGATGGTGGGCTGAAAAGGCGAGCCCAGACAGTTGAGCACCTTGTTGCGATCGGGGTGACGATTCTCGGCGCCTGGCGCGAGGAGCCCCATGGCAAGCAGGGACTCGACCTTGGAGTGGTCGCGGGTGCGCGAGACCACCGTACCGTTGCGGATCCAGTAGGCACGCGAATCGCCGGCATGCGCCCACCAGGCCTTGCCGCCCTGCACCAGGCAGGCCACCACCGTGGTGCGCGGCGACTCGCTCATGCCATGGGTGACCTGGTACTGGAGGATGTCGCGGTGGGCCTGCAGCAGGGCCTCGTCCAGGAAGGCCGGCGGATCGGCCAGCGCGGGCTGGGCCTGGCGCTGGAAGCTGGAGGCGACCGACTGCATCGCCACCTGCGCCGCCGCCTCGCCGCGCTGATGACCGCCCATGCCGTCGGCGACCAGCATGAGCAGGCAATCGCGCGTGAACGCGTAGCCCATGCGGTCCTGGTTGATGGGACGCGCCCCGGTGAGGCTGTCCTGGTAGATGCTGAACTTCATCGGGCCGGCCGGCGCGACCGCGCTCAGGATTCGAAGGGCGTGGTGGCCGGATCGCGACGGCGGCGGCCGAGGGCGCCCGCCATGGTGTCCAGAAAGCGCGACAGGCCGCCGCCGCGGGCATCGCCCTCGTCGGGCCGGTCGGCCACGGTGTCGCGCAGCGCCTTCTGCAGCGCGAACACGCTCTGCGGGCGATCGGTGGGATCGAGGCTCATGCACCAGGTGACGGTGTCGACCAGCCCGGCCGAGTAGTGGTCGCGGGCGCGATCGAGCTGATCCTCGAGGCGATCATCGAGCTGGCGCTGGTCGGCGGCCTGCGGCGGCGCGCCGAGCATGCAGGCGTACATGGACGCGCCCAGCCCGTAGACATCGGTCCAGGGGCCCAGCGTCATGCCGCGGCGATAGAGCTCGGGGGCGGCGAACCCCGGGGTGTACATCGGAAAGAGCTTGGGCGCATCGAGCGACAGGGTCTGCCGCGCCGCGCCGAAATCGAGCAGCATGGGCGAGGCATCCATGCGCAGGTAGACGTTGGCGGGCTTCAGGTCGAGATGGAGCAGCCGGTTGGCATGCACTTCGCGCAGGCCGTTCATCACCAGGTGGAACACACGGCGGATATGACGCTCGGCGATCACCTGCGCACCCTCGCCGGCGCGCCGGCGCAGCACCAGGTCCTGCAGCGTGCGGCCCTCCTCATGGGCCATGACCAGGTACACGGTCTCGTTGGCGCGAAAGAAGTTGACCACCCGCACCACGTTGGGATGGAGGATGCGGGCCAGCGCCCTGCCCTCCTCGAAGAAGCACTTCAGGCCGTTGCGGTAGGTGTTCAGGTGCTCGGGCGACACCAGGGGCACGAGCTCGCCCGGTGCACGGCTGACCAGGGTGGCCGGCAGGTATTCCTTGATGGCATAGCGCACGCCCTCGGCATCACGGGCGAGATACACGATCGAGAAGCCGCCGCTGGCGATCTTCTTTAGAATCCGGTACCCGCCGATCTCGAGGCCGTTGGGCAGGGCTGCGTTGGTCTGTGAGGGCATGATGGCGAGCCGGTCTTCCGTGGTCCGGGTCCGAGGGGCCAGCCCAAACCTGGATGCATCTCTTGAACAAGCACACACCGATCCAGAGCATGACCGGCTTCGCCGCCGTGTTCCACGACACCGAGACCGGCCGCCTGCAGCTGGAGTTGCGCAGCGTGAACTCGCGCTTCCTCGACCTGCAGCTGCGCATGCCCGATGACCTGAGGTTGGCCGAACCGGCGCTGCGGGAACTGCTCACCGCCGGCATCGCCCGCGGCAAGGTGGAGTGTCGCATCTCGCTGCAGCGCGCAGGCGGCGAAACCCGACAGCCGGTGATCGATCGGGGACTGCTGGCACAACTGGTGACCGTGGCCGGGCAGATCGCCGGCGCCGCGCCGGGCGCCGCCCCGCCCACCGTGGCCGACCTGATGCGATGGCCCGGCCTGATCGCCGAGCCCAGCGCCGACACCGAGGCCCTGCAGCAGGCCGTGGTGACGGCGGCGCGCGCCGCCCTGGCCGAGTTCTCGGCCAGCCGGGCCCGCGAGGGCGCGCGGCTGGCCGCGATCATCGGCGAGCGCGGCGCGCAGATGCGGGCGCATGTCGCCGCCGTGCGCGCCGCGGCGCCGGCGCTGCTCGCGGCGTTCGAAGCCCGGCTGGTCGAGCGGCTGCGCAACGCGCTGGGCAGCGCGGCGGGTGGCGGTGGCCAGCCGCTGGAACCGTTGATGGATCGCATCGGCCAGGAGGTCACGCTGCACGGCATGCGTATCGATGTCGCCGAGGAGATCGCCCGCCTCGACACCCATCTCGACGAGCTCGACCGCATCCTTGCCGCCGGCGGCGCGGTCGGCAAGCGCCTGGACTTCCTGCTGCAGGAACTCAACCGCGAAGCCAACACCCTGGGCTCCAAGGGCGCCAGCGTCGACCTCACCGCCACCGTGATCGAGCTCAAGCTGCTGATCGAGCAGATCCGCGAGCAGGTGCAGAACCTGGAATGAGCATGAACCCCAGCCCCCTTCCGCCCACCGACGGCGCCGGCAGCGTCTTCGCGGTGGTCGCCCCCTCGGGCGCCGGCAAGACCTCGCTGGTGCGCGCCATGCTCGAGCAGCGTCCGCGCATGGAGCTGTCGATCTCCTTCACCACCCGCGCGCCGCGGCCCGGTGAGCGCGACGGCGTCGACTACCACTTCATCTCCGACGCCGACTTCCAGCGGCGCCGCGAGGCCGGCGAGTTCCTCGAGTGGGCACGGGTCCATGACAACCACTACGCCACCTCGCGCGCCTGGATCGCCGGGCGGGTGGCCGCCGGGCGCGACATCGTGCTCGAGATCGACTGGCAGGGCGCGATGCAGGTGCGCGGGCTCATGCCCGAGACCGTGGGCGTCTTCATCGCGCCGCCCTCGGTGCAGACTCTTCGCGAGCGCCTGGTCCGGCGCGGTCAGGACAGCCCGGCGGTGATCGAGCGCCGGGTGGCGGCGGCCCGCGAGGAGCTCGCCCAGGCCCACCGCTTTGATTACCTGATCGTCAACCAGGATTTCGACCTCGCCCTGCGCGAGCTGCTGGCGGTGGTCGATGCCGCCGGCATGCGCTTCGCGCGCCAGCGCGCGCGCCATCCCGAGCTCTTCCGGGCGCTGTTCGGCTCGGACCCTGCCGTCGACTGATCAGTCAGCCTGGCGCTGGCCAGGCGCGCTGCGGGGGAACGGGCCAGGCTCGACCCTCGGCTCGAGCAGCAAGATCGGGTATCATCGGCGGTCGATCTGTCGTTTCCGCACAAAGGCTCCGCCATGGCCCGCATCACCGTCGAAGACTGCCTGAAGCAGATTCCCAACCGCTTCGAGCTCACCCTGGCGGCCACCTACCGCGCCCGCATGCTGGCGCAGGGGCACACCCCGCGCATCGAGACCAAGGACAAGCCCACGGTGACCGCGCTGCGCGAGATCGCCACCGGCAAGATCGGCATCGAGATGCTCAGGCGGGTGCCCACCTGAGGCCCACCCGGGCCGGTTGACCATGCCCCCGCCCCCCGGTCCAACCGTCCCTGCCGCCGTCAGCGGCCGTCGCGCCCGCCGCGATCAGCCGCCCCTGCCCGCAGAACCGGCCGCCAGCGCCTTCATCGCCGCCCCTGACGGCCGTCAGGTGGTCAGTCTGGCCAGCCTCACCCAGGCTGCCGAAGCCTACCTTCCGCCCGAAGACATCAAGCGCATCCGCGAGGCCTACCGCTTCAGCGACGACGCGCACCTCGGGCAGTTCCGCAGCAGCGGCGAGCCCTACATCTCGCACCCGATCGAGGTCGCGCGCATCTGCGCCGGCTGGAAGCTCGACACCGAGTCGCTCATGGCCGCGCTGCTGCACGATGTCATGGAAGACTCGGGCGTGGCCAAGCAGGCGCTGATGGAGCGCTTCGGTCCGCAGGTGGCCGATCTGGTCGACGGCCTGTCCAAGCTCGACCGCATGCACTTCGAGAGCAAGGAGCAGCAGCAGGCCGAGAGCTTTCGCAAGATGCTGCTGGCCATGGCGCGCGATGTGCGGGTGATGCTGGTCAAGCTCGCCGACCGCCTGCACAACATGCGCACCCTCGAGGCGGTCGAGCCGGCCAAGCGCCGGCGCATCGCCGCCGAGACCCTCGACATCTACGCCCCCATCGCCAACCGGCTGGGGCTGCGCAAGCTCTTCCTCGAGCTGCTCGACCTGTCATTCCGGCACCGCCATCCCACCCGCCACCGGGTGCTGCTCAAGGCGATGCTGGCGGCGCGCGGCAACCGGCGCGAGGTGCTCAGCCGCATCCTCGAGGCGGTGCAGAAGACCCTGCCCGAGTCCGGCGTGCCGGCCGAGGTCTATGGCCGCGAGAAGGCGCTCTACGGCATCTACCGCAAGATGAAGGACAAGCGGCTGTCCTTCTCGCAGGTGCTCGATGTCTACGGCTTCCGGGTGGTGGTCGACACCATCCCGCAGTGCTACCTCGCGCTGGGCGCGCTGCACAGCACCTTCAAGCCGGTGCCGGGCCGCTTCAAGGACTACATCGCCATCCCCAAGGTGAACGGCTACCAGTCGCTGCACACCACGCTGGTCGGCCCCTTCGGCACGCCGGTGGAGTTCCAGATCCGCACCCGCGAGATGCAGCGCGTCGCCGAGGCCGGTGTGGCCGCACACTGGCTCTACAAGGCCGAGAAGGAAAGCTTCTCGGAGCTGCAGAAGCGCACCCACCAGTGGCTGCAGTCGCTGCTCGACATCCAGCACCAGACCGGCGATTCGCTCGAGTTCATCGAGCATGTGAAGGTCGATCTCTTCCCTGATGCGGTCTATGTGTTCACCCCGCGCGGCCAGATCCGCGCGCTGCCGCGCGGCGCCACCCTCATCGACTTCGCCTACAGCGTGCACACCGACATCGGCGACCAGGCGGTGGCGGGCCGGGTGAACCAGCAGGCGGTGCCGCTGCGCACCGAACTGCAGAACGGCGACGCGGTCGAGGTGATCACCGATCCCAACTCGCGCCCCAACCCGGGCTGGCTCGCCTTCGTGCGCACCGGCAAGGCCCGCGCCGAGATCCGCCACGCCCTGCGCACCCTGAAGCTGGCCGAGTCCGTCGAACTCGGCCGACGGCTGCTCGAGCAGTCACTGGCGGCGCTGCGCATCGACGCCGCGGCGATCGGCGCAGCTGCGCTGGAGCGCGGCGCCCGTGACGCCGGCGCGCGCTCGCTCGACGAACTGCACGCCGACATCGGCCTGGGCAAGCGGCTGGCGCCGGTGGTGGCCCGCACCATCGCGCTGCAGTTCGCCACCAAGCCCGCGGCCGCGGCGCTGATCATGCCGCGCCCGGCGCCGATCTTCGTGCAGGGCAACGAGGGCTCGGCGGTGCAGTACTCGCCGTGCTGCCTGCCGCTTCCGGGCGACGCGATCATCGGGCACCTGCGTGGTGGCCACGGTCTGGCCCTGCACCGCGACGACTGCGCCACCGCAGCGCGTCAGCGCACCAAGGACGCCGAACGCTGGATCGATGTGCAATGGGCCGACGAGATCAGCGGCCAGTTCCTGTGCGGCATCGAGGTGCTGGTCAATGACGACCGCGGCGTGCTCGGCAAGGTGGCCGCCGAGATCGCCACCGCGGGCGCGAACATCGTGAATGTCGCCATGGACGCGCAGTCGGAACGCACCGCCGCGCTGCGCTTCTCGATCCAGGTGAAAGACCGCGTCCATCTCGCCAGGGTCATGCGCAATCTGCGTACCCTGCCCGAGGTGGGCCGCATCACGCGGCTCTGAGCGGACGCCCGCCGCGGCGCCGCGCGGCGGCCTGAGGCCTCAGCGGCCCGGCGGCGGGCGGCGGCCCAGGGCCGCGCCCAGCAGCACCACGGCCGCCGCACCCAGCGCCAGCAGCGCCGCCACCGCGAGCACCGGCCGATAGCCGCCGAGCGCATCGCGCCCCAGACCGAAAAGCGCCGGCCCGGCGGCCGAACTGAACTGGATCAGCATGGCAGCCGCGCCGTAAGTGGCGCCGAAGGCGGCCGCGCCGAATTCCCGTCGCACCACCACCGGCGCGAGCGTGGTCACCTGGCCGATGCCCCAGCCATAGAGAAGGCTCGCGCCCACCAGCACCGCCGGCGCCGGCCAGGCGGCGATCGCGCCCAGCGCCAGGGCCTGGGCGAGCATCGCGGCGGCCGACAGGCCGCGCACGCTCAGCCGGTCGACCACCCGGGCGAGCAGCAGGCGTCCGGCAAAGGCGGTGAGGCCGGTGGCGCTGACCAGCGCGCCCGCGCCGGCCACGCCCAGCAGCGGCGCAGCCAGCGCCACATGATGGGTGATGAAGCCGATCTGCACCGTGAGCGCCAGCGCGAAGGCCGTGGCGCAGCTCCAGAGCAGCATCCGCGGACGGCCGCGGGCAGCCAGCGGTGCCGCGATGGGGGTGACCACCGCTCCCGCAGGCAGCGACTCACCATCGGGCAGCAGACCGAGATCGGCTGGCCCGCGGTGACGCAGCACCCGCCGGATCAGCGGCAGCAGCAGCGCCAGGGCGGCCAGCGCCACCGCCAGGAGGCCCGCCGTCACGCCCAGCCCCTGCACGGCAGCCAGCAGCAGCGGCACGCCGAGGATCGCGCCCAGGCTGGCCCCCATGATCGCCAGGGTGATCGAGCGGCCCTGGTGACGCTCGAACCAGGGCGCCACGGTGGCCGAGAGCGCGGTGGTCGACAGGCAGGCCCAGCCGATGCCGATCAGCACGAAGCAGGGATAGAGCTGCCAGGGCGTACGCGCCTGGCCGACCAGCGCCACCCCGACGGTCATGGCGAGCAGGCCGGCGGTGAGCACCGGTCGCGGGCCGCGGCGATCGATGGCCCGGCCCACCACCCGCTGCAGAGAGGCCGCCACGAGGAAGAAGGCGGTGATCGCCAGGGCCACCTGCGACACCGGCCATCCGCGCGCCTGGGTGATGGCCTGCAGATACACGCTGGCGCCGAACAGGCCGAGCGACCAGGCCACACCGGCCACCGCGAAGCACGCCGCCACCACCCGCCAGCCGTGGTAGCGCGCGGCGTTCATCGACCCCGCGCAGGCTCGGGCTCGGGATAGCGGATGGCGATCACCTCGAGCTCATCGACGCCCTGCGGCGTGCGCAGGCTGAGCACATCGCCCTCGCGGGCCTTGATCAGCGCCTTGGCCACCGGCGAGATCCAGCTCACCCGCCCCGCGGCCGGGTCGACCTCGTCGATGCCGACGATGGTCACGGTCTCCTCGGTGTCGCCGTTGCGCAGGTAGGTGACGGTGGCGCCGAAGAAGACCTGCTCGCGATGCTCCTGGCGCGAGGGATCGACCACCACCGCGGCATCGAGACGGCGGGTGAGAAATCGGATGCGGCGGTCGATCTCGCGCAGCCGGCGCTTGCCGTAGATGTAGTCGCCGTTCTCGGAGCGGTCGCCGTTGGAGGCGGCCCAGGAGACCACCCGGACCACCTCGGGCCGATCGGAGTCGATCAGCCGCAGCAGCTCGGCGCGGATGGCGGCGTGGCCGGCCGGGGTGATGTAGTTGCGCGGCGCGGACGGGTCCTGCGCGGGATCGGGCCGGTCGTCATCCTCGTCGTCCTGGTCCTCGCGGACGAAGGCCTTGCTCATCGGGTGCTCCCCCGCGACGGCGGCTCAGTTGCCGGCCACGCTCATGCGATCGATGAGCAGCGAGGCGCAGCGGTAGCCGCCGCGCTGAACGGTGTCGGAGCCCACGGCGGTGATGCCATGGAACATCTCGGCGAGATTGCCGGCGATGGTGATCTCCTCGACCGGGTAGGCGATCACGCCCTTCTCGACCCAGAAACCGCTGGCGCCGCGCGAGTAGTCACCAGTCACCGGGTTGACACCCTGGCCCATCAGGTCGGTGACGAACAGACCGGTGCCCAGGCGCTCGAGCATCGCCGGCAGGTCATCGAGCTGACGGGTGTGGCGGCTGGTGAGCGAGAGGTTGTGCGCGCCGCCGGCGTTGCCCGTGGTCTTCATGCCGAGCTTGCGTGCCGAGTAGGTGGACAGGAAGTAGCCGTGCAGCCGGCCGCCGGCCACCACCACGCGGCGAGCGGTGCGCACGCCTTCGCTGTCGAAGGGCGCGCTGCCGGATTCGGCGGGCAGATGCGGGTCCTCGGTGATGTCGACATGGCCCGGGAAGACATCCTTGCCGAGCGAATCGAGCAGGAAGCTGGTGCGGCGGTAGAGCGCGCCGCCGCTCACCGCCTGCACGAAATGGCCGAGCAGCCCGCAGGCGAGCGGTGCCTCGAAGAGCACCGGCACCTTGCAGGTGTCGAGCTTGCGTGCGGCCAGGCGCGAGAGCGCGCGTTGCGCCGCGTAGCGGCCCACGCGCGCCGGGTCGGCCAGGCGCTGCGGCACCACCGAGGCGCTGTACCAGTCGTCGCGCTGCATGGCCTCGCCCAGGCGGGCGATCGGCGCGCAGCCGATGGAGTGACGGCTGTAGGGATAGCCCCCGGCAAAGCCCAGGGTGTTGGCCGACACGAACTGGCCATGGTTCACATTGACCCAGGCGCCATCGGAGTTGGCGATGAGCGGGCTCACCGCGAAGGCCGCCGCCTCCATGCGGCTGGCCAGTTCCACCGCGGCCTCGACGCTGATGTCCCAGGGATGGAACAGGTCGAGCGCCGGGATCTCGCGGGCGATGGTGTCGGCATCGGGCAGGCCGGCGAACTCGTCCTCGCCGGTGTAACGGGCGATCTCGAAGGCCGCGGCCACGGTCTGGGTGAGCGCGGCGCCGGAGAAATCGCTGCTGCTGGCATGGCCACGACGCTGGCCGACATGCACCGTGACGCCCAGACCCTTGTCGCGGGTCTGCTCGATGGTCTCGACGCCACCCTTGCGCACCGTGACCGCCAGACCGGAAGACTCGCTGACATCGACCGAGGCATCGGTGGCGCCCAGGCGGCGGGCCTGGGCCAGGCACTCGGCGGCGATCTCGTGCAGTCGGGAGGCGTCGTATTCGAACATGGGCAGGCTCGCGGTGGTGGCCGGGTATCATACCGACAACCACCGCGCCGCCTGGCGCGCCCCCGCGCAGCGTCCCGACTGCGCTCACCGGACATCGCCGTGAGGCACGCCAACCGACCGCCCGTGATGGAGCAGCCCCGGCCGCGGGCCGCCGAACCCGCGCCCAGCGGGCCCAGCAAGTCGCAGCGCAAGCGCGACATGCATGCCCTGCAGGAACTCGGCGAGGAACTGGTCGCGCTGCAACCGGCCCGGCTGCGCAGCCTGGCCCTGCCCGAGTCGCTGCTGGAGGCGATCGAGCAGGCGCAGCGGATCAGCTCGCGCGAGGGGCGTCGGCGGCAGCTGCAGCTGATCGGCAAGCTGATGCGCCAGGTCGATGCCGACCCGATCCGCGACGCGCTCGCGGTCGACGGCAACCGCCACCGCCAGGAGGTGGCGCTGATGCACTCGGCCGAGCACTGGCGCGAGCAGCTGCTCGCGCAGGCCGACGCGCTGGCACGGTTCCGGCAGCGTCACCCCACGGCGGCGCAGGCGGCCGACTGGCCGGCGCTCGTCGCCGCGGCACGGGCCGAGCATGCCGCCGGCCAGCCCGCGCGGCGCTACCGTGAGCTCTACCGGGCGCTGCATGCGGCGCTGATCGCCGAGGCCGCGCCGCCGCCTTCCCCCGCCACGTCCGCACTCTCCGAATGAGCACAGAAGCGTCCCTGAAAATCGGCCTGGTCTCGATCAGCGACCGCGCCTCCGGCGGCGTCTACCAGGACCAGGGCATCCCAGCCCTGCAGGCGTGGCTGACCGGCGCGCTGCGCACGCCCTTCCAGGTGGTCACCCGACTGATCCCCGACGAGCAGCCCGTCATCGAACGCGCGCTGATCGAGCTCGTCGACGAGGCCGGCTGTTCGCTGGTGCTCACCACCGGCGGCACCGGGCCGGCACTGCGCGATGTCACTCCCGAGGCCACCCGGGCGGTCGCGCACAAGGAGATGCCCGGCTTTGGCGAGCAGATGCGCCAGATCAGCCTGAACTTCGTGCCCACCGCGATCCTGTCGCGGCAGGTGGCGGTCATCCGCGGTCAGGCGCTGATCATCAATCTGCCGGGCCAGCCCAAGTCGATCCGCGAGACCCTGGAAGGGGTGCGGGATGCTGATGGCAGCCAGCGCGTGCCCGGCATCTTCGCGGCCGTGCCCTACTGCCTCGACCTGATCGGCGCGCCCTACCTCGAGACCGACGAGTCGGTCTGCAAGGCCTTCCGGCCCAAGAGCGCGCAACGCCCGGCCGGACGCTGACGCCGGCCAGCGCCTCAGGCCAGCCGACGACTGGCCTGCGACACACCGGCCACCGCGCGCAGGGCCGCCAGCGCGCGGTTCAGGGCAGCGGCGTCGGGCACCTCGACCGTGAACTCCATGTGTGCCGTGTCGGCGCGGCTGCGGGTGCGCACCGCGGTGACGTTGAGCCGGTCGCGGGCGAAGACCTCGGAGACATCGCGCAGCAGGCCCTGGCGGTCGGCCGCCACCACCCGCAGATCGACCTCGTAGCCACGACGCTCGTCGACGCGAGCCGGTTCGCCCCAGTCGACCGCCAGCACCCGCTCGGGTGCGCGCCGGGCCATCTGCGCGAAGCTGGCGCAGCCGGCGCGATGCACCGACACGCCGCGGCCGCGGGTGACGAAGCCGCAGATCGGGTCGGGCGGCACCGGGCGGCAGCAGCGCGCCACCTGGGTGAGCAGGAGATCGACACCCATCACCAGCACGCCATCACCGCCGGCCCGCGGCCGGGCCCGGGCGCGCTGCGCGGCGGCTGCCAGCGCCGCGGCTGCAGGATCGGCCTCGACCGGCGGCGGCGCCGGCCCGCGCACCGCCTCCTCGAGCATCCGGGGGCCGATCTCCTCGCGAGCCACCGCCACGAACAGCGTCTGCGGGTCTGACTGCCCCAGGCGCGTGGCCAGCTCGTCGAAGGCCAGGGCGGTGCGCCCCTCCCGGGCGAGTACCCGCTCGACCTTCTCGCGCCCGGTGGCGACATCGCGTTCGAGGTCGAGCGCGTGGAACCACTGGCGCACCTTGTGTCGCGCGCGCGATGAATGCACATAGCCGAGCTGCGGGTTGAGCCAGTCGCGCGAGGGGCCCTCGCTGCCGGCACCCGGCCGTGCCGTGAGGATCTCGACCGTCTGGCCATTGGCCAGCGGGGTGTTCAGCGGCACGAGCTGGCCGTCGACCCGGGCGCCGCGGCAGCGATGACCCAGGGTGCTGTGCAACTGGTAGGCGAAGTCCACCGGGGTGGAACCGGCCGGCAGCTCGATCACCCGGGCCTGCGGGGTGAGCACATAGATGCGCTCGGGAGCGGCCCGCAGCGGGCCAGGCCCGGGCGCGCCCGCCGGCGTAGGCCCGCCCGCGGCCGGTGGTGACCCCAGTCGCTCGCCAAGCTCACGCTGCCAGGCAAGCAGCTGGCGCATCCAGGCGATGCGCTCGTCCTGCGCGGCGCCCGCGCGCCCGGCCGCGCCCTGACCCGCGGCCCGCTCCTTGTAACGCCAGTGGGATGCCACGCCGTACTCGGCAAACCGGTGCATCTCGCGGGTGCGGATCTGGACCTCGAGAGAGCGGCCGTCATCGGCCAGCACCACGGTGTGCAGGGACTGGTAGCCGTTGGGCTTGGGCCGCGCGATGTAGTCGTCGAACTCGCTGTGCACCGGCGTGAACCGGGCGTGGATCAGCGCCAGGGCCGCGTAGCAGTCGCGCACGTCGGCCACGATGACCCGGACCCCGCGCAGGTCATGGACCTGCTCGAGGGCGAGCTGCTTGCCGCGCATCTTGGACCAGATGCTGTGCAGGTGCTTGGGCCGGCCGCTGACCTCGGCACCGAGCCCGCCGGCGGCGAGCAGTTCGCGCAGCAGGGCCATGGCGCCGGCGACGAAGTCCTCCCGTTCGTGGCGCTTGGCCTCGAGCTGACGGGCGAGATCGCGATAGATTTCGGGTGACTGGAACCGGAAGGCAAGGTCCTCGAGTTCCCACTTGAGCTGCCACAGGCCCAGGCGGTTGGCGAGCGGCGCGAGCACCTCGAGGGTCTCCTCGCAGACCGCCTCGGCCGGTGGCTGGCGGCTGGCGGCATGCCAGCGCAGGGTTTGCAGACGCGAGGCCAGTCGCAGGATGACCACCCGGATGTCCACCGCCATCGCGAGCAGCATCCGGCGCAGCGGCTCGGCCCGGTCGGGGTCGGCCAGCGGCGCCGCCTGCGGCGCACGGGTGATCTCGCGCAGCCGCAGCACCTGGCGCATGCCCTCCACCAGCGTGGCGACATCGGCCTCGAAGCGCGCCTTGACCAGTTCCGGGGAGATGGCCGCGCCACCGGCGGCCAGCACCGCCGCGATCACCGTGGGCTCATCGGCCTGCAGCTCGCGCAGGATGGCCACCATGCCCTGCGCATGATCGATCGCCGGCTCGCCGCTGCGGTTGCGCTGTTCCGCGCACAGCCGGCGCAACAGCGCCATGGCCTCGTCAAGGCCGGGCGGCTCGCGGGCGGGCAGCGCCCCGGCGGCGGGAGCGGGATCGGGAGCGGGCTGGTTCACGGTGCGGATAGACTCCTCGGCCACCCATTATAGGAAGCGGCTCATGGCAGGCGGATGGTTCCGGCGCCGGCGCGATCCC
Organism: Quisquiliibacterium sp.; assembly: GCF_982640115.1. NCBI lineage: Bacteria > Pseudomonadati > Pseudomonadota > Betaproteobacteria > Burkholderiales > Burkholderiaceae > Quisquiliibacterium > Quisquiliibacterium sp. The sequence goes on from NZ_CEXFHW010000015.1 coordinate 25,631, forward strand.
GAACCGATCGCCGAAGCGCACTGGCAGCGGGCGGCCGACGCGCTTGCGACCAGCGTCAGTCTCACCCCCGCGCAGTGGCGGCGCCTGCGCACGCTCGCCACCGGCTTCCTCGGTGAGAAGGCCTTCTCGGGCGCGCAGGGCTTCACGGTGACCGAGGAGGTCCGCATCGCGATCGCCGCCCAGGCCTGCCTGCCGGTGCTCACGCTGGGCCTGGGCGCTTATCGCGACTTTCTCGAGATCGTGGTCTACCCCGCGCAGTTCCGGGTGCCGCGCCGTGAGATCGACGAGGCCGGGGTGGTGCACGAGTCGCTGGAGTGGCTGGCCGGCGAGGCCCATGACGGCGGTCCGGTGGTGCTGTCATGGGCCGATGCCGATCCCGCGGCGACGCAGGGCCCGTTCAATGTGGTCATTCATGAGTTCGTGCACAAGCTCGACATGCTCGATGGCGAGGCCGACGGCATCCCGCCGCTGGCGTCCGGGCGGCGGGCGGCCTGGACCCGGGCGCTGCACGCGGCCCATACCGACTTCTGCGACCTGCTCGACGCTCTCGAGCGCGCCATTCCGCGCGACATCGACCCCGAAAGCGAGGCGGCCGACCCCTGGTACGCGCAGCTGCCGCTCGACCCCTACGCCGCAACCGACCCGGCGGAGTTCTTCGCGGTTTCGGGCGAGGCCTTCTTCCTCGACCCCGAGAGCCTGCGGGCGCGCTGGCCCGACTGGTACGCGCAACTCGCCAGCCTGTTCCGGCTGGACGAGATCGACGAATCGGCGCTGACTGAGGAATAAGTCAAATTCGGCGCCACCCGAGCGGGCGGGAATGTGCGCTACCTCACCGAGCGGGAGAACACTGCGGGCTAGGCTGCACCATCGCTTCGAGGTGGCTGACCGCCCGCCCCATGATCCGCCTTTTCAATCACTACCTGTCGGCCCGGACCCTGCTGCTGACCGCCATCGAGATGGTGGTGCTGTTCCAGTCGATGGTGCTCGGCTATCAGCTGCGCATGGCCGAATACGCGATGCGGGTGCCGATCGCCGAGGCGGCGCTCTTCACGGTCACGATGCTCCTGATGATGACCTCGCTCGGCCTGTACCAGCCGCAACCCGAGCCCTTCCGGGCGACGGTGCGCCGCGTGCTGGTGGCCTATGGGCTGACCCTGGTGCTGATGAGCGTGGTCTTCTACCTGCTGCCGATGTTCTATGTCGGCCGCGGCGTGTTCGCTGCCAGCTCGCTGTTCGCCATGGCTGGCGTGCTCCTGGTGCGGCTGATGTTCTTCCGCATCTCCGATGTCGGGCTGCCGCGCCGCCGGGTGCTGGTGCTGGGCAACGGCCCCGAGGCCGAGGAAGTGGTCCGCTACCTGCACGGCAGCGAAATGGTCCGCTCGATCGACTATGCCGGCCTGTACCCGGTGATCTCGGAGCGCGATGAGGGCGAGCCTTCGCGTCGCATCAACCACGACCGGCTGCTGCGCTCGGTGCGCGAACTGCGGGTCTCGGAGATCGTGATCGCGGTGCGCGAGCGGCGCGGCGGCGTGCTGCCCCTGCGCCAGCTGCTCGACGCGCGGCTCGCCGGGGTGCGGGTGATGGACCTGGCCGCGTTCTACGAACGCGAACGCGGCATGCTGAAGGTGGACAACCTGCGCGCCAGCTGGCTGATCTTCGGGCAGGGCTTCGATCGCGGCATGGCCCGCGACATCATCAAGCGGATGTTCGATGTGGTGGTGAGCTCGCTGCTGCTGGTGCTGCTCGCGCCGCTGGTGCTGGTGGCCATGGTGCTGATCGCGCTCGAATCGGGCTGGCCGGTCCTGTACCGCCAGGAGCGCATCGGCGAGGGCGGTGTGCCCTTCATGCTCTACAAGCTGCGATCGATGCGCCAGGACGCCGAGAAGGATGGACTGCCGCGCTGGGCGGAAACCGGCGACAGCCGGATCACCCGCGTCGGCGCGTTCCTGCGCATCACCCGCCTCGACGAAGTCCCCCAGCTCTTCAATGTGCTGCGCGGCGACATGAGCTTCGTGGGACCGCGCCCCGAGAGGGGCTTCTTCGTGCACAAGCTGATCGAGCAGATCCCCTACTACGATGTGCGCCACAGCGTGAAACCCGGCATCACCGGCTGGTCGCAGGTGCGCTACCCGTATGGTGCCTCGGTGGAGGACTCGCTGGCCAAGCTGCAGTACGACCTGTACTACGTGAAGAACCATTCGCTGTTCCTCGACCTGCTGATCCTGGTCGAGACCATCCAGGTGGTGGTGCTGGGCAAAGGGGCCCGCTGATCACCGCCAACGCACCGTGAGCCACTCCCTCGCGCTGTCGGGATTTCTCGCGACTGCCCTGGCTTGCGCCGCGCTTGCGGCCCTGCACGCCGCTCTCGGCGCGCCACCCGGGGCGGCTCGCCTGTTCGTGGCCGCCCTCAGCGCCCAGGCGGTGTGGGCCGCCAGTGCCGCCGCCTCGCATGGCGGCACCGCGCCGACCGCGATTGGCGCCGCAGCCGAATCACTGCGCATGGCCCTGTGGCTCGCCTTTCTGCTAACCCTGCTGCATGAAGCCGCACCGGCTGCTCCCGAGGGCGGGTCCGGCGTTCGCCGCGACGGTGTCGGCATTCCCCGCGCTGCGGCTGGCACGCGCCGCAGCCTTGCCCTCACGCTGGTGACCGCCGGCGCCGCACTGGCGCTGCTCATCGATCTGCTCGTGCCGCAGGGCAGCGGCGCGTTGCTGCTGCGCACAGCCGGGGCGGTCTTCGGTCTGTTCTGCATCGAGCAGATCTGGCGCGCGGGCACGCCCAGGCGCCGCGACGGCGCGGCACGCCTGGCCGCCGCGGGTCTGCTGATGTTCGGCGCCGACCTGATCCTGTGGAGCGACGCGCTGATGTTCGGCCAGCCCGATCCGATGCTGACCGATGCCCGCGGCTGGGCCAGCGCGCTGGCGGTGCCGCTGCTCGCCTCGGCCGCAGCCAGGCAGCGCGACTGGCGGATGGCGCTCGGCGTATCGCGCCGCCTGCTGTTCCAGTCGGCGGCACTGCTCACCGCCGGGATCTTCCTCATGCTGATGGCCGCGGGCGGCTACTGGCTGCGCTACGCCGGCCCGGCGCCGCTCGACAGCGCGGTGACGGTGCTGCTGTTCGCCACCGCGATCGCGTTGCTGGCGCTGCTCGGCTCGCGCAGCGCCCGCGCGCGGCTGCGCGTGACCGTGGCCAAGCACTTCTTCGGCTACCGCTACGACTACCGCGAAGAGTGGCTGCGACTGACCGCGCTGCTCTCGGCCGGACCGGACGAGGGCGAACCGCAGCCGCTGGGCCTGCGCGCCCTGCGCGCGCTGGGCGGCCTGGCCGATGCCCGCTGCGGCGCGCTGTGGCTGCAGGATGAGGCTGGCGCGTTCGTCTGCACCGACAACTGGCGCTATCCCGGTGCCACACCCAGCCTGCCGGCGGGTCACCCGCTGGTGAGCGAGCTGTCCCGCACCCAATGGATCATCGAGGTCGGCACGCGCCGCCCCGCGACGCTGGTGCCCTCGGCCCTGCCCGCGGCGATCGCCGACTCGGGCTCGGCGTGGCTGCTGGTGCCGCTGCTGCTGCACGAGCAGCTCATCGGCTTCGCGCTGCTGGGCGAGCCGGTGGCGCCGACGCCGCTCGACTGGGAGCTGCGCGATGCGCTGAAGACCGCGGCGCACCAGGTGGCAAGCCACCTTGGCGAGCGTCGTGCCGTCGAGGCGCTGGTGCAGGCGCGGCAGTTCGAGTCGTTCAACCGGCGCTCGGCCTTCGTCGCCCACGACCTGAAGAACCTGGTGTCGCAGCTCTCGCTGCTGCTGCGCAACGCGCCGCGCCACCGTGGCAATCCAGCCTTCCAGGCCGACATGCTCGACACGGTCGGCCATGTGCAAGACCGCATCCAGGGACTGCTGCGACAGCTCGACGACGGCAGCCGGCCGCTGGAGCAGGCCAGTGCGGTGCCGCTTGCCGAGGCGGTCGATGCCGCGGTGCGCCAGCGCGGCGGGCGCGGGCCGCAGCCGACGGTCAGCGTCGACGCCGACGCGCAGCGCGCGATGGTGATCGCCCATCGCGATCGCCTGGAGCGGGTCATCGGCCACCTGGTGAAGAATGCCGGCGAGGCCGTCGACGGACAGGGCAGCGTCAGCGTGCGACTGTGCGCCGAGGGCGAGCTTGCCCGCCTGGAAGTGGCCGACACCGGTCGCGGGATGAGCGAGCGCTTCATCCGTGAACAGCTGTTCCGGCCCTTCAACTCGACCAAGCCCGACGGCATGGGCATCGGCTCCTTCGAGAGCCGCGAGTACATCCGCGAGCTCGGCGGCTCGCTGGAGGTCGACAGCCAGGAAGGCCGCGGCACGGTCTTCCGGGTGCGACTGCCGCTGGCCACCCTCGGCGCACAGGGCTGAGCGCTCATGGATGCTGCGATCGGTGAAGAGCGACCCACCCTGCTGGTGGTCGAGGACGATCTTGGCCTGCGCAAGCAGATGCGCTGGTCCTTCGACCGTTACGAGGTGGTGTTCGCCGAGGACCGCGAGAGCGCGATCGCCCAGTTGCGCCGGCATGAGCCGGCGGTGGTCACGCTCGATCTCGGCCTGCCGCCCGATCCCGATTCCCCCACCGAGGGACTGCGCACCCTGCAGGAGATGCTCGCGCTGGCGCCCTCCACCAAGGTGATCGCGGTGACCGGCCAGACCGACCGCGGCAACGCGCTGCGCGCGGTGGGCATGGGTGCCTACGACTTCTTCGCCAAGCCCTTCGAGTCGGACAGTCTGGGACTGGTGATCGAGCGCGCGTTCCGGCTGGCCGATCTCGAGCGCGAGAACCGCCGGCTGAGCGCGGCCGGCGGCGACTCTGCGCTCGCCGGCCTGATCACCCGCGACCCGGGCATGCTCAAGCTCACCCGGCAGATCGAGCGGCTCGCCCCCACGCGCGCCTCGGTGATGCTGCTGGGTGAGAGCGGCACCGGCAAGGAGGTGCTTGCCCGCGGCCTGCATGACCTGTCGCCGCGGGCATCGAACCGCTTCGTCGCGATCAACTGCGCCGCGATCCCCGACACCCTGCTGGAGGCCGAGCTCTTCGGCTACGAGAAGGGCGCGTTCACCGGCGCGGTGCGCACCACGCCCGGACGCATCGAGACGGCCGATGGCGGCACGCTCTTTCTCGACGAGATCGGCGACCTGCCGCTGGGCCTGCAGGCCAAGCTGCTGCGCTTCCTGCAGGAACGGGTGATCGAGCGGGTGGGCGGTCGCGAGGAGATCGCGATCGACGTGCGGGTGGTCTGCGCCACCCACCGCAACCTGCGCGAGCACATCCGCGACGGCGCCTTCCGCGAGGACCTGTTCTACCGGCTCTCGGAAATGGTGCTGCCGATCCCGCCGCTGCGCGAGCGCGCCGGCGACGCCACCCTGCTGGCCCGCGCCTTTGTCGCGCGCTTCACCGAACCCGGCGCCCGCGAGCGGCTGATCCTGCGTCAGGACGCGCTGGAGGCGATCGAGCGCCATGCCTGGCCGGGCAATGTGCGTGAACTGGAGAACTGCATCAAGCGCGCGACGATCATGGCCGACGGGCCGGCGATCGGTGCCGCCGATCTCGGGCTGGATTCGCCCGACGAACCGTTGCCGCTGAACCTGCGCCAGGTGCGCGAGGAAGCGGAAAAACAGGCCGTGCTCAAAGTGATGGCCAGGGTCGATGGCAACATCGTCCGCGCCGCCGAGCTGCTCGGGGTGAGTCGCCCGACGCTCTATGACCTGCTGAACCGATTCGGGCTGCGCTGAGCGCGGCCGACCGCTGCTGGAGCCCTGCATGAATCCCCAACGACCGCTGCTCGCCGCCCTGGCGCTGAGCCTCGCCCTGACGGCCGCCGGCTGTGGCGATTCCGCCGACGCGCTGATGGCCAAGGCCCGCAGCGCGATCGCCGCGCGCGAGCCGAAAGCCGCCGAGATCCATCTGAAGAACCTGCTGCGCAAGCAGGAGCGTGCCGACGCACGGCTGCTGCTCGGGCAGGTGCATGCGGCCAGCGGCGACTGGCGCTCGGCCGAGAAGGAGTTCGAGCGCGCGCTCGAGGCCAATCACGATCCGGTGGCCGCGGGGCTGGGCCTGGCCGAGACCCGGCTGCAGCTCGGCGAATGGCGCAAGGTGATCGAGCAGCTCGCCAAGCTGCCGCCCGGCACGCCGGCCGACACCGCGCGCGCGCAGACCCTGCTCGGTCGCGCCCACGCCGCCGGCGGCCAGCGCGAGGCGGCGCAGGCCGCCTATCAGGCGGCGCTCCAGGCGGCACCGGACCATGTGCCGGCCCGGGTGGGGCTGATCACCCTGTCGGCCTCGCGCGACCTGAACGCAGCGCAGAGCGCAGTCGACGAACTGCTCGCGCGCGCACCCGACGCGCCCGACGCGCTCTCGCTCAAGGGCGACATCGAGCTGGCCGCCGGGCGGGTCGAGCAGGCGAGCGCGCTCTACGCCCGGGTGGCGAAGGCCGAGCCCCTGAACCGGTCGGTGCGCGCCAAGCTCGCCTCGCTGGCGAGCGAGCAGCGCGACTATGCCGGCGCGCAGCGCTGGATCGACGAACTGAAAAAGCTCACCGGCCCGGCGGTGGGCACCATGCATCTGCAGGCGCTCAACGACTTCCGCCAGAACCGGCTGGAGCCCGCCCGCGATGCGATCATGGCCGGGCTGAAGAACTCGCCCGACTACCTGCCCTCGCTCGCGCTGGCCGCGACCATCCATCTCAGCCTGAACTCGCTGGAGCAGGCCGAGAACAACGCGCGCCAGGTGCTGGAGCGCGCGCCGAATTCCACCCTCGGCTACCGGCTGCTGGCCGCCACCTACCTGCGCATGGACGCACCCGAGCGCGCACTGCAGGTGATGGCGCCGGTGCTCGAGCGCGATGTGAAGGATCCGCTGCTGCTCAGCCTCGCCGGCGAGGCCAGCCTGCGCATCGGTGACGCCGCGCGGTCGGCACAGCTGTTCTCGCGCGCCGCAACGCTCGCGCCCGATGACCCCAGCCAGAAGACCGGTCGCGGCGTGGCCCGCATCGCCGCCGGCGACCGCGATGGCGGCATGCTCGACCTGGAGCAGGCCGCCGAGCTCAATCCCTCCGGCATCCAGCCCGACCTCGCCCTGATCGCACAGCTGCTGCGCGACCGGCAGTACGACAAGGCCTCGGCCGCGATCGAGCGGCTCGCCCGCAAGCAGCCCGGCAATCCGCTCGCCGACAATCTGCGCGGCACGATCGCGCTGGCTCGCAACGACCCGGCCGCCGCGCGCCGGCACTTCGAGGCGGCGCTGACCAAACAGCCAGGCTACTTCGCAGCGGTGTCCAACCTCGCGGCACTCGACCTGCGGGACAAGCAGCCGCAGGCGGCGCAGCAGCGCTATCTCAAGCTGCTCGAGCGCGAGCCGCGGCATGTCCGCGCGATGCACGCGCTGGCCCAGATCGCGGCCAATGCCGGCGACCAGGCGCAGACCCTGCAATGGCTGGTCAAGGCCCGCGACGCCGATCGCAGCTCGGTGCCGGCCACGCTGGCGCTGGCCCGCTTCCACCTGGCGGCCAACCAGCCCAAGGAAGCGCTGCCGATCCTGCAGGAGGCGGCGGGCGCCGCGCCCAACCAGCTGGAGCTGCTCGAAGCGCTCGGCAACGCCTACCTCGGTGCCGGCGACGAGGCGCAGGCCGTGCTCACCTTCGAGAAGATGCTGCGGGCACGGCCCGACTCCGCGCTGCTGCAGATGCGCATGGCCGAGTTCCGCATGAAGCGCGGCGAGCCCGAGAAGGCACTGGCCAGTTACCGCAAGGCCGCCGAGCTCTCGCCGAAGGCCGTGGAGCCGCGGGCCGGCATGGCCGGGGCGCTGGTGGCCATGGGCAAGGTGACCGAGGCCCGCGCAATCGCCGACGCCCTGCAGCGGGAATCGCCTCGCAGCCCGGCTGGCGCGCTGCTCGAAGGCGACATCCTCGCGCAGCAGCGCCGCCTGCCCGAGGCGGTGGCCGCCTATCGCCGCGCGCTCGCGCTCAATCGCAGCGTGCCGATCGCCTTGCGACTGCATGGTGCCCTGCTCGCCGAGGGCCGGCAGGCCGAGGCCGACGCGATGATGCGCGGGCTGCTGACCGAGCATCCGCGCGATGCCGCGCTCAAGATGCACGCCGCGATGATCGAGGGCTCGCGCAAGCGCTGGGACGCCGCAGTGCCGCTGTACCGCGAAGCGGCTGCCATCCAGCCCGGCAATGCGATGGTGCTCAACAATCTGGCATGGGCGCTGATCGAGACCCGCGATCCGACGGCGCTCGCCACCGCCGAGAAGGCGCATGCGCTGGCACCGCGCTCGCCCGAGGTGCTCGACACCTATGGCACCGCACTGCTTGCCCGCGGTGACGCGGCGCGCGCCAGCGAGATCCTGCGCCAGGCGGTGAGTGCCGCGCCGCGGGTGCCGGCCTACCGGGTGCGGCTGGCCGAGGCGCTGATCGCGCGCGGCGACAAGGTCGAGGCGCGCAAGGAGCTCGACACGGTGCTCGCCGAGGTCCGCACCGGGCCCACCTTCGAGCAGGCCCAGGGCCTGCTGCGCCGGCTCTGAACCCGCCTGGCGTCCCGGGCGGTGCCCGGTGAGCGGCGACCCCGGTCGGCCGCCGGACCGGGTCGTGCCCGGACCGCTGCGCCTGCTGGCCGCGCTCGCGCTGCTCGGCGGTGGCGGCTGGGCGGCGCTGCACCACCCGCTGTCACCGACCCTCGCGCTCGGGGGCCTCGTCGGCTGGACCGCGCTGTGCCTGTGGCGACCCCTGGTCGGCCTGAGCGGCGCGCTCGCCTTGCTGCCGCTCGCCGGCCTCGCGCCCTGGACCGGCTGGCTCGCGCTGGAGGAACTCGACCTGCTGCTCGCGGGGCTTGCCAGCGCAGGCCTGCTGCGCGGCAGCGGCGCGACTGCGCCCGCGGCGCCGCTGCGGGCCGGCAGCCGGGTTGCCCATGCGGATCGCGGCCTGCTGCCGGCGCTGCTGATCGGCGCTTTCGCGGTGGCCAGCGCCGTCGCGCTGGCCCGCGGCTGGCTCGCCGCGCCGGCCGCGCCGCTGCACTGGACCCAGGGCTATCTCGAGCCGCTGAACAGCCTGCGGCTGGCCAGGCCCTTTGCCTGGACGCTGCTCTTGCTGCCCCTGCTGGCAAGCGCGGCGCGCGAGCGCGCGGCGGCCCTGCGCGAGGCCCTGGCCGACGGCATGCTGGCCGGCCTTGCGCTCGCCTGTCTGGCCGCGCTCTGGGAGCGGATGGCGTTTCCGGGCCTGCTGAACTTCTCGGCCGACTACCGGACCTCGGCACTTTTCTGGGAGATGCATGTCGGCGGCGCCGCGTTCGACGGTTATCTCGCGCTGGGTGTGCCCTTCGCGGTCAGGGCCGTGTTGCGCGCCCGCAGTCCGGCGCGGCTGGCGATGAGCGGGGCGATCGCGATGCTGGCCGCCTATGCCTGTCTGACCACCTTCTCGCGCGGGGTCTACCTCGCGATCCCGATCGGTCTGGTGGTGATGGCACTGATCGAACGGCGCGCCGGTGCGAACCTGCCGATCGGCCTGTACCGTGCGCGACCCGGCGAACCGGCGGCGCCGCTCGGGCTGGGCTGGCTCGCCCTGGCCGTGCCGCTGACGGCGGCCGGCACCTATCTGGTGTTCGTCCGTGGCGGCTACCGCGCCAGCGGTGCGGTGCTCGCCATGGTCGCGGCGATCGCCTTCGCCGGCGGCGCGGCACGCCATCTGGGGGCCATGCGCAGCCTGGCCGCGCTCGGCGGTGGCGCGCTGTGCGCGATCGCGCTTGCGGCCATCGCCATGCACATTCCCAAAGGACCCTACCTGCTGCAGGCGCTGCTGATCGGCGGCAGCGCAACCCTCGCCTGGCATCGACATCGGCAGCCCGAGAGCCTGCGCTCACCGGCGAGCGCTGCACTGATGATGGCCCTGATCGGCGCACTGGGCGGCGGGGCGGGTGCGGTGGCCCGGCACTGGGGTGGGCCGGAAGCCCTGAGCGGCGCGCTGCCGGTGCTGGTGAGCCTGGCGCTGCTCGCGGTCATCGATGCGGCCCGCGCACGGCCGCTGTGGCCGACATCGGCGCAGCCAGCCAGCCAGGCGATCGCCGCCGTGGCGATCACCAGTGCCTGCGTGGCGGTGTTCACCGGCGGCTCCTACATGGGCGATCGTTTCAGCGACAGCGGCCGTGACCTGCGGGGTCGCCTGAGCCACTGGCAGGAATCGCTGGCGATGATGCACGGTCCCGCCGACTGGACGCTAGGCAAGGGCCTGGGCCGCTATCACGCCGGCCAGTTCTTCGAGCGCCCGGGTGCCGAGCGTCCCGGCAGCCACGCCTGGCAGCGGCTCGATGATCGCGGCGATGGCCAGCTCACCCTCACCGGCCCCGGTCATGTCGCCGGCTGGGGCGAGATCTACCGGTTCTCGCAGCGGGTGCCCGCCCTGCCGGGGCGCTGGCAGGTCGACGCGCGACTGCGGCCCTCCGGGGAACTGCGGCTGCATGTGGAGATCTGCGCCAAGCATCTGCTCTATGACGCCGGCTGCAGCACCGGATCCCAGGTGCTCAGGCCGCAGTCGGGCACCTGGCAGACCGTGAGCATCCGAACCGACGGCTCGGTCACGCCGGCGGGTCCGCAGGGCCTGCCGACCCTGGCGATGTTCTCGATTGCCGTGGCCACCGCGGGCGCGAAGCTGGAGATCGACCAGTTGCGCCTCATCGCACCCGACGGCCGCGAGATCGGCCGCAACCCCGGCTTCCAGGATGGATTGGCCGGCTGGTTCTTCTCGAGCGATCGCCACCACCTGCCCTGGCACGCCAAGAACCTCGGTCTGCACCTGCTGATCGAGCAGGGCGCGATCGGTCTGGTGGCCTTCAGCCTGCTCATGATCGGGGCACTGGCGCGCCTGGCACGCCGCGACGCCGGCCCGATGGCCGGCACCCTGGCCGGCGCGCTGACCGGCTTCCTGGTGGTGGGGCTCTTCGACAGCCTGCTCGATGCCCCGCGGGTGGCCTGGGTCTGTTACCTGCTGGCGGCCTGGGCGCTGCTTGCGCCCAGAACCACGGTCCGGCACGCCGCTCAGACCGCCCGCGACGAGGCCTGAGCCCGGCGGCGCGGCCGGCGGCCGAACAGGCCCAGGCCGATCATCGACGCGCCCACCAGCGCGAGCGCGCCCGGCTCGTCAACCGCGAAACTCTGATTGGCATCGGCCTGGAAGATCAGGTCGCCGGTTACCGGGGTGTAGCCATCGAAGGACACCGGCGGCGTCCAGCCGTTGGTATGGAACTCGCCACTCTGCAGCGTGGTGGAATAGCTGGTGGTGGTGAGCTCCGGCTGGATCCACGCGGTGTTGGTGAAGTCCACGCCGCCGGTGAGCGCCGTCACGCCGAAGGCACTGCCGCCGATGAAGGCGAGGCTGCCCACGGTCTGGGTGCCGAAGCTGCCGGTGATCAGCGCAATGCCGTCGCGAAAGCCGGTGCTGGTGTTTCGATTGGCGTTCTGGGCCGGGTCGTACCAGATCTCGTAGCGCCCGCCAACGATCGTGAAGGTGCAGACATCGGCCACGCAGAAGATCACCGACTCGCGCAGCTTGGCGTACATGGTGTACTCGTAGCCACCGGCATGGTCGGGGATGCCATCGGGGTTCTGGTCGAGCAGGGCGGTGGTGTAGGTGATGCCGTTCTTGATCACCCCGGCCCAGGCATAGAGTTCGAGATCGAAGGCACTGCCCGCCACCGGCTGGAAGCCGGTGATCAGCGCCGATCCGTTCGAGTCCCAGTCGAAACCGGTCCAGCGCACTGCGCTGAGTTCGGCATTGGTGATGGTGGCGGCGGTCGACGCGCCGCTGGCGCAGACCGCAAGCGCGAGCACTGCGGTCCGGATTGCGTGGCTCGATGTCATGGGAGTCCCTTCGACGGTGATGGGCGGGGCCGGCATCCTCGATGCCGACGCCCCGGCTTGTCCCACCCCGATGCTCCCGCTGCCGGCCCGATGGCGCTGTGCGCCTGATCAGCGAAGCCGCAGACGCGCGCCGGATTTGTGAGCGAGATGCGCCAGCAGCCGTGCCGGCGGCATGCGCAGCCGGTGGTAGCGCGCCTGCAGCAGCAGGCGTGCGAGCTGCGCCGGTGCCGCAGGACGGCTGATCGCGCCGGGCAGGTTCGATGCGCCCATCAGCCGGTCCATCCACCAGGCACGCCAGGAAGGCACCGCCCAGCGCCGCCGCTGGACGCGGCGGGCAGCCAGGCCCGGCGGCTGCGCCAGGGCAGCCACCGGCGTGCCCAGCCAGGCCGTGGCATAGCGCGCCGCCCAGCGCAGTGGCGACGCCCCCCCGATCTCGAGGGCGCGCTCGATCAGCGCGGCGCTGAAGGCCACCGGATCAGCGCCGCCATGCGCGCGAACCAGCAGATCGAAGTCCATGAGCTCGCGCAGTCGGCCATCGAGCTCGGTGTCCTTGAAGGCGTGCACCGCGCAGTGCAGCACCTGGTCGCGAGGATCGGCAACGAGGAAGGGTTCGAGCCGACGGGCCTGCGCCAGCACCGCGGCCTCGTCCAGACCGCCACCGGCAAGTGCGGGGGTGAGCGCGTGATGCAGGTCGACCTCCAGGCTGCGCGCCGGATGGCGCAAGGGCGGCAGCTCGTGCGACCACTCGCGGTAATAGCGCTCGTCGTAGCCATCCAGGCGCTGGGCCATCCAGCCCGCGCCAAGCAGCAGGCTCTCGGCCCGCGGCAGCCGGGCGCGCGTGACCAGCAGGTCGACATCGCCCGCGATCCGGCCCGCCGCGAGCGGCAGACCCTGGGCCTGGTAGGCCGCGCCCTTGAGCAGCAGCACCTCGCCGCCCAACGGCGCAAGCGCCTCGCCAAGCGCCTCGAGCTCGCGACGGAGCTGGGCGGCGCGCTCGGCCACCAGGACCGACACCGACTCGAACTGGCCGCGCACCGGCGCGGGCAGACGGTCGATCACGCCGGCCTCGCGCAACCTGACCATCAGGTGCCCCGCGCAGCGGGCACGGCGCGCGGCGCCGAGCACTGCGCTCCAGGCGGCGGGCTCGAGCGTCAGCGCGCGAAGGGGCTGCTGCCACAGCGCGAGCAGAGCGGCAGTGGCGGGATGCATCAGGCGCCAC